>CAYQXD010000016.1:0-9422 GCA_964421315.1 uncultured Thiotrichaceae bacterium
TGCTGTTATGTCCATGGATGGACGGTATTTCGCAAAGAGCCAGGAAGGCGGTGCGATTATGTCCAGGAAGGACGGCCATGATCGCATTGTGGCGCAAGGAGCCATGGATGGCGGTGCGATTATGTCCAGGAAGGACGGTATTTCGCAAGGAGCCATGGATGGCGGTGCGATTAACGAACAAAAGGATGTAGAAGCTGTAATGGAACATGCGGACACAGTTGTTAGTGATCCAGATGATAGCAATCCAGCCGAACAAAATATGGATGATGAATTTGAAGCTATGCTGGCAAACAATAAAACAGCAAATGAAGCCGATAATGACGACAATAAACACAACAATAATGACTCTGCCAGGCAATCGGATCTAATCACTGATGATGAATTCGATGCGGTACTCGATCAACTTCATGGTAAAGGTAACCACAAGGTAGTCATAGAAAAATCTCAGCCAAAAACAGACACAGATTTAATTAGTGATGATGAATTTGAAGCAGTACTAGATAATTTACATGGCAAAGGTAAACATGGTTCTGTTACTGAAACTGGTAAACCAACTGTGGTTAAAGAGCAGAACAATGATCTGATCACCGATGAAGAATTTGAAGCGGCACTCGATCAACTACATGGCCAGGGAAAAGGCCCGAGTGCCACCTTACATCAAAATACTACCATTACAGAACATAATAATCTCAGCACCTTGCCGGTTGAAACTAAAGACACGAAACAGTCAGGTGGGGCTAGTCAGAAAAAACCAGTAGCAAACAAAAAAAACAAGGCAAAAAAAGCAGCAGAAAAAAAACCACAGGCAGAAAGTACAATTCGTGTTGATACCGCCCGTCTCGACGACATTATGAACCTTGTTGGCGAATTAGCATTAGTGCGTAATCGTTTAACTACACTAAAACAGGAAACTAAAAATGTCAGTCTGTCTGATGCAATATCAACATTAGAACTGGTGTCTTCCGAACTGCAAAGTTCGGTAATGAAAACACGAATGCAGCCAATCAAAAAAGTGTTCAGTCGTTTTCCACGAGTTATCCGCGATCTTGCCAGAAAACTTAAAAAAGACATCAATCTTGAATTAATCGGTGAGGAAACCGACCTTGATAAAAGTCTGGTTGAAGCATTAGCTGACCCACTGATACACCTGGTGCGAAATGCCGCAGATCATGGCATTGAATCTCCACAGGATCGTTTTGAGTCAGGCAAGGAGAGACAGGGAAAGGTGACACTCAGCGCAAAACAGGAAGGTGATCAAATATTAATAACAGTTAGTGATGATGGCAAAGGCATGGACCATAATGTCCTGCGCCAGAAAGCAGTAGAAAAAGGCATGATGTCTGAAGAAGCAGCCGACAACCTCACCGAAAAAGAAGCTTATAATCTGATATTTGCTGCAGGGTTTTCCACTGCGACCGAAGTTTCCGATGTATCGGGCCGTGGCGTTGGCATGGATGTCGTTAAAACAAGAATCAATGAATTAAATGGCAATGTTGAAATTGACTCCAAACTGGGAGAAGGTTCAGTCATTAGTATTTATCTGCCATTAACTTTAGCGATACTGCCAACATTAATGGTTAGACTAAAGCAATATCAATTTGCCTTGCCACTATCAAATGTTCTTGAAGCCTTTAATATGCAACCCGATCAGATAAACGTTGTTGATGGACATGAAGTCATTCGCGTAAGAGATAACCCACTACCACTGTTTTATCTCAGCCCGTGGTTAGTACGAGATGAACATTTTTCAGGACCTGAAACATCACAAAAAGTTATTGTTGTACAAATGGGTAACCGGCGTTTTTGTCTGGTTGTCGACCATATTGCCGGGCAGGAAGAAGTCGTTATTAAACCGCTGGGCAAGATGTTAAACAATACAAGGGGATTTTCAGGTGCAACTATTACCGGTGACGGCAGTATAGCGCTGATTATCGATGTGCCAAGTCTGTTAACCGCTTATGCTGCTAACAGCACTGTTTATTAATTACGAATTACAAATTACGAATTACGAGTAGTGGTGCATGGATGCACCGTTCACGAACCAAAGGACGGAATTAAAAATTAAAAACTCAAAAACAAAAACAACCAGAATTCACAGAGAGTAATTATTGTGCACAAAACTAACAACAACCATGGACTCGTAACTCGTAATTCGTAATTAGTAATTCGTAATTAAATAAAAGGGGTTTTTATTATGAGAGTGTGGGCAGTAGCCAATCAAAAAGGCGGAGTTGGAAAAACCACTACCGCTGTTAACATGGCTGGTATTCTTGCTGAAAAGGGTAACAGGGTGTTGCTAATTGACCTTGATCCTCATGGTTCATTAAGCAGCTATCTTGGCGTTGACCCTGAAACAGTTGAACAAAGCGTGTACGATTTATTTCAACAGATTGCTGCAGCACAACAACCACAGGTAGCGGCGGTTATTAAAGAAACGCAATTTAATAATTTATTTTTAATGCCATCATCAACTGCCACAGCAACACTTGAAAAACAATTAGGAGCAAAAAATGGTATGGGACTGGTATTGAAGCAGTCGCTAAATAAAGTCACTGAACAATTTGATAACGTCATTATCGACTGCCCTCCCATGCTCGGAATGTTAATGATTAATGCATTGGCGGCATGTAAACGCGTCATTATACCCGTGCAAACAGAACACCTTGCCATCAAGGGAATGGAAAGAATGCTGCGATCCATAAAAATGATACAGCATTCATTAAATACTGACCTTGCCTATACCATTTTACCAACCATGTACGATCAAAGAACACTGGCAAGCAAGAGCAGCTTACAAACTTTACAACACAATTATAAAAGCGATTATAAAAGCGATTATAAAAGTAAAATGTCAAAAATCGTTATACCTGTTGATACACGTTTGCGTGATGCCAGCCATCTTGGTAAACCACTAAATTACATGAATGGAGATTCGCAGGGATTGGTTGCTTACAGGAAATTTGTTAATACATTGATAGGTGTAAAATGTACGACTAACAGGGAAGTGACATAAAATGACAAGCCATACACTGCAACAACCGCTACAACAAAAGATAGAAAAAAACTATATAAACAGTTTGCTAAATGATGATATTGACATACAGCAACAAACTAAAGATGTACCAGAAAAAATAGATACACACATATCCATAACGTCGTCCGTAACACAACCCGGGGACACAACAACTGATAACTTATATCAATTAGTATCAGTTGATGGATTAAAACTGGCAATACCCTTATCAGAAATAACACAGGTAGTGCATGGCGGTAATATTATTATAAAAGGTAACTTATTATGCTACCAGGAAGATCAGCTAAACATAGTTAGCCTGAGCGCATTAATAAGTGGCAAAGATAATGATGCAGACATGGAAACAGAAACAGAAGCATCAAACAGGCAGTTTTTACTAATACAACACAGGCAACTTGCCATTGAGTGCCAGAAAATTGATCAAATAGAAACCATAGATAAAAACATTGTATGCTGGCGAAATGAAAACAGCCAACGCAAATGGTTAGCTGGTACGGTTAAACAACTGGGTGTGGCCATACTGGATCTTGAAACATTAAAAAAAGCAGTAAATAGTTAAAGCCGTAGGGTGGATAAGCGATAGCGCATCCACCTTTCATCGCAATATCTCGGTGGATGCGCTATTGCTTATCCACCCTACAACTATTCCATCCTTTGGTTCGTTAACGGTACATCCATGTACCACTGCTCACTGTCTTAAAGACTGGAGATTAAAATGCTTGATGAAAACAACTGTGATGAAACAGATCATGAAATTAATCACGAACCGATGGTTCGTTTAATTACTTTTACTCTGGAGAACGAAACTTATGGCATAGAAGTAGATCAGGTGCGTGAAATACTACGTATTAATCAGAATTTCCCCGTACCAGGCGCACCCGATTATGTACTTGGTATAACTAACATACGTGGTAACGTAATCACTATTTTAGATGCACGGCGGCGTTTTAACCTTGCTACTGTGGAACATACCGCGAGCTCACGAATGATTGTAGTTGAATCAAGTGATGATACCGTTGCTGTTGTAGTTGATAGCGTTTCTGATGTAATCGATATACCAAAATCAAGCATTAATGTAAACATGAAAGTAAGCTTGAATGGTGATCCACGTTATATTAGTGGCGTTGTTACTCATGCAAACGGTTTAATCATTATCCTCAATATCGAAAAATTTATTACCGAAGAGCAGTTCGATATGGTTGCAGGATTTTAAAAGGCAATTGTTAATTGTTAATTGTTAATGGTTAATGCCAAAAAGGTTTAGTTGTCATCTCGACCAAAGGGAGAGATCTTATACTACGGTGGTTTAAGTTCTCTCCCTTTGGTCGAGATGACAGTCGAGATTTCTGATGTCCACCATTCATTAACCATTAATAATTAACCATTGCCATTAAAGAACCCTGACCACCTGCCGATCTATACAAATACCGTTATCTGAAATCAGGAAACGGTTGTAATAATGCTGACTCCCTTGTTTGCGGGTGGCCAGGTGTTCTAAGTATCTTCCGGGGGGGGGAGTGCTCGGAATATTATGGTCACCCCTTTTTAAAAACAATTAATAGTGTATTTCATACTGGCAATACATTGCCGCCAGTGACATCAGGTTACCGCTATTTTTCACAACTTTTTTTCAAAAATTTTTTTTATCAGTAATCTGCACCTACACGTCAACGTGGGAAGCATACCAGGCAAACAAGCAGCTTTTGTAATCAGCGCTGGCATGTATGTTGCAAGATGTTATGTTGCAATATGTATCATATCTATTTGGTAATGCTTGTAGGTGACAGTTTTTTGTCGTGTGCTGCAATGGATCAATTAAATAATGATCTTTATTTGATCATTTATCAGAATTTATAAGTGATAAGTTAAAGGTTAGATGCAACCTACCGATATAAAGAATGTTGAAAAAAATATTGACATAAAT
Organism: uncultured Thiotrichaceae bacterium; assembly: GCA_964421315.1. Classification (GTDB taxonomy): domain Bacteria; phylum Pseudomonadota; class Gammaproteobacteria; order SZUA-229; family SZUA-229. The sequence goes on from CAYQXD010000016.1 coordinate 4,959, forward strand.
GACGGAGAAAGCAATGAGTTATACAGCTGAGGCGATGTATGAAAATAATATCGCACAACAAAACAAAATGCCAGACACAAGAAACAAAGCTCCACAATCAATAAACCATGACTGGATCTTTTTCCTCGTTCCTGTTTTATTAGGCATAAGTGCATCCATTGCGCTGGTGTTGACCGGTGACAACCTATTGATAGGAATAGGAGTTTTTCTTTTAGTTGCAGGCATTAGTTCTGGTCTTTATATAAAAAAATTGACCACGCAGAACAATAATAGAGCAGCGTTTAATGAAGATGAAAAACAGAAATCAAACGAATACGTAGAGTCGTTAGAAAATCTTTGTAAACAAATGTTGCCAATATTATCCAGGCAAATACAAAGTTCTAATAATCAAACTGAAGAAAGTGTTACAGAATTATCACAGGGGTTTTCAGGGTTAAGTTCCCACCTGGAAGAAGTCATTTCTGCATCTCAAAATAGAAGTGAAAATTTGGGCGATGGAAACGGCATGATTAACCTGTTCAGCGAAAGTCAAAGCTCATTACAAACCGTGATAGATGCACTTGAGGCCTCTTTAAGCCGTGAGAACAGTTTTCTTAATGATGTGCAGAATTTATCCGCACAGGCAGAAGAATTAAATGAAATGGCTGGTGCGGTAGGGCAAATTGCTGACCAGATTAACTTATTGGCATTAAACGCTGCAATTGAAGCTGCACGTGCAGGTGAACATGGGCGTGGTTTTGCAGTGGTTGCAGATGAAGTACGAAAACTTGCTTCTATGTCAGCAGAAACCGGTCAACAGATGATCGAAAAGGTCAGCAATATAGGTGAAGCTGTTAATAACACCTTAAAACAAACAGAAAGTTCGATAGAGCATAATCGTACGGCCGTAGTTGATGGCAAGGAAACAATCGAATCTGTTTTCGCCCGTCTGCAGGATACCATTGAAACATTACAGGATGACAGCTCTTCCTTACGTTCAGCAAGTGAGGATATCAGAGATCAAATATCAAATGTTTTGGTCAACTTTCAATTTCAGGACAGGGTTTCACAAATACTTTCCAAAGTGCTTACCGATATCAATGATTTGGTTGATGACGTGGATAGCAGACAAATGCAGCGTATTCAAAATAATCTTTTATTGCCGTTTGATTGCCAGCAAAAAATTCATGAAATGCAATCACATTACACAACTGATGAGCAACGTCATAACCATACCCATTCACATGCGCACCAGGGGCCTAATGGTAACGAATCAGAACTCACACTATTTTAAATTAATTACGAATTACTAATTAAAAATAATGCATTACGTGTTATGGGGGTTAATAAACGCTTACAAAAAGTAGCAGCACAATTAGTAAAAATCAAAACAACCAAAAACCACCCGATTAGTAATTAGTAATTAGTAATTAAACAAAGTAGGAGAATATAGATGTCGAAAACAATTATGGTCGTTGATGATTCCTCATCAATCAGACAGGTAGTGAGTATCGCGCTTAAAAGCGCAGGTTACCAGGTTATTGAAGCCTGTGATGGTAAAGATGCCCTATCTAAACTGACCGGACAAAAAGTTCATTTAATCGTTAGTGATGTAAACATGCCAAACATGGATGGCATCACATTGGTAAAGCAGATAAAACAACATCCACAGTATAAATTCACCCCAATCATGATGTTAACAACAGAGTCAGGGGCGAATAAAAAGGAAGAAGGTCGGCAGGCAGGTGCCAAAGCCTGGCTGGTTAAACCGTTTCAGCCGCCTGCCTTGTTGTCAGCAGTAGCAAAACTTGCTTGATGAATAGTTAAAAATTTTAAGTTAAAAATTATAACTAAAATTGTCATTTCGACCAGATGCAGGGTGGATAAGCATAGCGCATCCACCGGAATATCAACCAAAGGTGGATGCGTTTCACTTATCCACCCTACAAACTTAACCTTTACATCGCAATAAAAAACTGGGAATAAAAATGAGTATAAAAATTGAAAATGATGAAGAAAAAACATCACTTTGTATTGATGGTGAGTTAACGATTTACACCGCTCAGGAATATGCACAAACAATCATTGCCAGTTTTGAAGATATGGATACTGCTAATAAAAACCTGGAAATCGACATGACTGATGTTGAGGAGATCGATACCAGTGGTCTTCAGTTATTAGCAGCAATGGAAAAAGAGCGGGTAGATAACGGCTGTACAATGCAAATTATCTCTGCAAGTGATGTCGTCAATGAGGCTCTGGAAGTAAGTCAGTTGTTGATTCAGGTATCAACACAGCGAGATAGTGAAAAGCAAGAGTCAACAGAGCAGGAGATAAGGTAATGAACATTGAAGACACTTTCCGGGAAGAAGCGGATGAACTGTTAATTGACCTCGAAGCAGCAATGCTGGAACTTGAAGAGCAGCCAGACGATGCAGATTGCGTTGATCGCGCTTTTCGTGCAATGCATACCATCAAAGGCTCAGGCTCTATGTTTGGATTCGATAAACTAGCCGCCTTTACCCATCATTTAGAAAACGCCTTTGACCTTATACGCTGTGGCGACCTTGCAATAAGCAAAGAACTTATCAGTATTACACTGGATTCAGGCGATCATATTCGTGATTTGCTTGAAGACAAAGAATCAAATAGTGAATTAGATGGTGAATCATCACAACTTCTTGATCGTCTTAGTTTATTGGTTGCCGTAAAGGATGAGAAGAGTAAACAAGAACAGGATGCGGATGCCATCGCTACAAACAGTAGCAATGAATCCTCACCGAATGAAACAACAGAAAATAAAACCCAAACATTCCGTATACGTATAAACCCAGATGAAGACGCTTTCGCCAGTGGTATGGATCCGTTGCCAGTGTTACGTGAGCTCGCGTCTATGGGGGCGGCAATGGGTTCCTGTCATGTCACTACTATCGCCTGTGATTTACCCACCATTGCTGATATCAACCCCGAGAAATGTTACCTGACATGGGATTTAATATTAACCACCGATGAAGACATAAAAGCCATAGAAGATGTTTTCATCTTCGTACAGGATGACTGGGCAATTAACATCGAACAGGTTGATAAAAACGGCCACTGGTCAGATACACCTGAAGACAAACAACTAGGTGAAATATTAATTGAAAAAGGCGATGCAACAGCCGATCAAATTCAACATGCCAAGGCACAACAGAAAAAAATAGGAGAAATATTAACTGTGTCTGAAAACATATCAGCAGACAAGGTAAAGGCTGCTTTAGATGAACAGAAAGTGGTTAAAAAGGTTCATAAAAAACGCAAGGCAAATGAAGTCGTCAATGTAAAAGTACCCGCCGAAAAACTTGATATCTTAATGGATCTGGTTGGCGAATTAGTGATCGCACAGGCACGATTAAACCAGACAGCAAGTGATTTACTCGACCCGGCATTAATCAGCATTACAGAGGACATGGAACGTTTAACCACAGAATTACGCGATAACACTCTGGGTTTACGAATGCTGCCTATTGGTACAACCTTTGGACGTTTCCGTCGCCTGGTGCGTGATCTATCTAACGACCTCGGTAAAAAAATTGAATTAATTACCGAAGGTGCAGAAACAGAATTGGATAAAACCGTTATCGACAAACTGGGTGACCCATTAGTGCATTTAATACGTAACAGTATTGATCATGGTATTGAAACCCCTGAGGCACGTAAAGCTGCAGGTAAAACAGAAAAAGGCACAGTGTTATTAACCGCTGTACATTCTGAAGGCAATGTCGTCGTTACCATAAAAGATGACGGTGTTGGTCTGGATGCTCAAGCAATACGTTTAAAAGCCATAGAACGTGGCGTGTTAACAACCGATTCAACACCTACACCACAGGAATTATACAACCTTATATTTGATGCCGGTTTTTCAACAGCAAAAGTTGTCTCAAATGTTTCCGGCCGTGGCGTTGGTATGGATGTTGTCAAACGTTCTATCGAATCATTACGCGGCAAAGTTAGTATTGATAGCACACCGGGTGAAGGTAGCACCGTTACCATCGAATTGCCTCTCACCTTAGCCATCATTGAAGGACTGTTAATCGGGGTTGCTGATGAATATTACGTTATACCGTTATCGGCGGTAGAAGAATGTATAGAACTGAGTTCAGAAGATGTCGCGCAGGCAAAAGGCAATCGCCTGGTTGAGATTCGTGGTGAACTGGTGCCGTATTTACGTCTAAGAGAATGTTTTGCAAATAAAGGCAGTGAGCCAGAAATAGCCACTCCTGAAATAGAGCAGGTCATTATCGTTAAAGATGGCGATGCACGTTTTGGATTTACCGCTGATGAAGTTATTGGACAACACCAAACCGTGATAAAAGGTCTTGGCAAAATATATGAAGGCATTAAAGGTCTATCAGGTGCAACCATACTCGGCAACGGCTCAGTCGCCTTGATACTTGATGCGCCTGCTTTAATACAACTGGCTGTGCATGATAATAGCGTAATGCA
>CAYQXD010000016.1:9522-28389 GCA_964421315.1 uncultured Thiotrichaceae bacterium
GTTTATGGAAAAACCTGCCGTTATTCGGCAAGTTCATGTTTGGTTTTACCTTGCCAGCAGTATTCATGTTGTATACCGGATTTGACATAATTGATGATTTTAATCAACTGGAAAAAAACCTGAAAACTGGCGATCAAGATAATAACAGAGCCATCGATTATCTTGAAAAAATGGATCGTTATCTGGAAAACGGCTCACAGTCTCTTGGCTTTTATCTATTAAGCACGGAAGAAAGCCATAAAAATAATTATATCGAATCGATCAATCAACTGACAGATTATTCCAGCAAACTGATAACTGATTTGCAACCAGCCTACCTCGAAAAATTCAAAATTAATGCCATACCGGAAGAGATTAAAAAAATCACAGATTATAAAGAACAATTTCTTAATCTGGCGGTTAGTAATGTAGACAACTATCCTGCCATGCTTTACGCCACCGAAAATGTCAATCCGATGATGCGCACGTTAACCCAGTTAATCGAGTTGATGGTATTGGCAGAAGAAGAAGAAGAGGCTGACGAAGAACGCAAACAACTATTAAAAACAATCAACTCATTACGCATTACATGGAATAAAGTGCTGAGTGAATTACGATCATATCTCGCATTCAGGTCAGAATCTGCTGTAACAAATATTGCTTTATATCGAGAAAGTATAAAAACAAATATTTCAAAAATAATGCAAATCGAAGATTTATTAACATTGGAGCAATTAGATGCAATTGAACAAATAGTGCCAATTTTAGATGAATACTATAAAAATATAGACGAACTTATAACGTTGCACAGTTCAGATAAATGGCGTACCGATGCATATATTATTCGTGAAAATTATGGGCCGCAATTAGTAGCTGTAAAACAACTGCTTAAACAGCATATCGCTACACAAATACAGTTACAGGAAAACATTACAAACGACATTAATACCGCCTTTGCTGAAAATATCAAAAGTTCTATCATCATTATATTTGCGTCTGTTTTTGTACTGGTAATTATTGTATGGATGCTTTTCAGATATATGTCCTCATCACTAAAAAATGTTATTCATGTAGCAGGGCGAATAGCCGATGAACATTTTGATAATAAATTTGTTGATGTATCAAAGGATGAGATAGGTCAGGTGATGAGCTCGCTCAAAAAAATGCAAGCAGGTTTGATGAATTCATTTGAAAAATTACGTGTTCAGTCAGTTGAATCAAGCCGTATTGCTACCGCATTATCCGTTTCCTCAACCTGTGTGATGATAACGGATTCGGATAACAATATTATCTTTGCTAATGAGTCGTTAAAAGACATGTTTAGCAAGATCGAAAAAGAACTTGCAGAACACATCAATGATTTTAAAGCAAACACGTTGATTGGTGAAAATATTGAATTATTGCTCAACACTCCCTATTGCCAGGAGTACGCATTAAATGAATTGAAAGAAAGCTACAGCACTACCTTACACATAGGCAGTCAGCACTTGCATATTATCGTCATACCCGTTTTAGCAGACAATCATAATACAGGGCTGACCCAGCACCTGGGTACAGTAGTGGAATGGAAAAACTGTACAGAAATTTTTAATAGTGAAGATGAGCTGCAAACGATTGTAAAAGCGGCAGCAGAAGGTGATTTTGAACAACGCATTATTGAGCAGGGGAAAACCGGGTTTTATCTGCTTGCCGCGCAAAGCATTAATAAAATGCTGGAAACAACCGGAGCAAGCATAAACGATGTAGTGCGAGTAATGCGCGCTCTTGCCAGTGGTGATTTAACGCAGAAGGTTAATGCCGATTACCAGGGTATATTGGCGCAATTGAAGGATGATGTAAATACAACGGTTGAGCGTTTAACAGACGTTATTAGTGTCGTCCATATTAACAGTAACAGCAGTGCTAAAACGGCAACAGAAGTCAGCGGCACAGCAACCGAAATGGGCGATGGTGCAGTGCAGCAGATGAGTTCACTACAGCAAATCACCAGTGCTATGGAGCAGATGTCAGCAAACATAAGACAAAGTGCCGATAACGCCAGCACCACACAACACATTGCGCAACAGGCAGCAAATGATGCTGATGAAAGTGGGCGCACTGTTTTAGATGCAGTAAAAGCAATGAAAGATATTGCTGACAGAGTATTAATTGTTGAAGAAATAGCACGCCAGACAAACCTGCTGGCGCTAAATGCAGCCATTGAAGCAGCACGCGCAGGCGAACATGGTAAAGGTTTTGCCGTCGTCGCATCAGAAGTACGAAAACTGGCAGAGCGTTCACAAAAATCAGCGGCAGAAATTGGTCAGCTTTCTGTCACCACAATGAAAGTTGCCGAACAGGCAAGTGAAAAGCTTAAACGACTGGTGCCGGATATTCAGAAAACTGCTGAACTGGTACAGGAAATCAGTGTATCAGCTAAAGAACAGGATATAGGCACTAATGAAATTAACCAGTCATTACAGCAACTAGATACGGTTGTCAGTCGATCAGCAACGTCTGCAACAGAGCTATCAAAATCTGCCAATGAACTCTCTCAACATGCAGAACAACAACGCCAGGCAATGCGTTTTTTCACATTGTCCGAAAACTCACCTGGCGGGCGAAACCGTTGTGCTAGTGATTTGCCCATGCAAAGCAAACGGCAAAATGAACGGCGTGACCACAAATCTGCAGGTGCCAGGTTACGCGTTGATACCGATTTTACAATGCACTTGAAATGAAACTGAATAGTAAAGGACGAGCACCAAAATGACCATCTGTCATCTCGACCAGAGGCAGAGATCTTTTTCACTGCTGTATAAGAGCTATCAATTAACACGGTTCGCTTTGCAGAAGTAGCGGGTAAAAAACTGACTAAGCTGGTACCGGATATACAAAAAACTGCCGAGCTGGTACAGGAAATCAGTGTCGCTGCCAATGAGCAGGACAGTGGCGCAGCTGAAATCAACCGCGCCTTGCAGCAACTCGATAGCGTAGTACAGCGCTCAGCGACATCTGCTGAAGAACTGGCAAGTTCTGCTGAACAATTATCCAGTCAGGCAGAGCAACAACGTGAAGCAATGTCTTTTTTTACGCTATCTAAGATAAAACAGAGCAATAGTGCTGCAGCAGAATCGTGTGACAGGGAAGTGCCATCAACGAACTTAATGCCAGTACAAGTTAAACGGCACGATAACAAATCAACAGGTGAACCATTTCGAGATGACATCTAATGATAAAGGTTTTAATTATACAATGAGTGACGATGATAACGATGAGAACGTACGTTATTGAGTAATGTCACAGCACCCAGGTTGGAGTGAGGCACGAGTCCCATCGATTTTGTTCGTGGTGATCTCCCTCCTTTCGTTCGTAAACGGCACCTCCCCCGGATCACGTCCGGGGCAGGCTATGTGCCACTACTGTTGGGGTTCGTGCCTCACCTTAATCTACGGACTATTCACTATTAGCTATTCACTATTAGCTATTCACTATTAGCTATTCACAATTAGTTACCCACTATTTTAATAATCATTTAAGACTAAAAGACTTGAGCCGATAATATTCATAAATAAAGCACGGCTAAAAAAGCACAAAAGCAAGTAGGTTGGGGTGAGGCACAAACCCCAACGGTTTTTATGGCTATCTCCGTCCTTTGGTTCGTAAACGGCACATCCTTGTGCCACTACTGTTGGGGTTTGTGCCTCACCCCAACCTACGAAAGTAACAATGATTTTTAGTAAATGAATGTTACATAAATAATTAACAAATTCTTAATAGAAATATATCCATGTGCAAGAGGAAACGCCATGAAAAATAACATGCCAGTCACTAATACAGAAGTGGAAATGAAAGATAACTCCATCCTTGTATCACAAACAAATCTCGAAGGTATTATTACTTATTGTAACCAGGATTTTATTGAAATCAGTGGATATAAGGAAGAAGAGCTACTTGGCAAAGAGCACAACATAGTGCGCCATCCTGATATGCCAGCAGCTGCTTTTCAGGATTTGTGGGATACCGTAGAAAAACACAAAACCTGGACAGGCATAGTAAAAAATCGTTGTGAAAATGGCGATTTCTATTGGGCTAAGGCAAATGTAACACAGCTAAAACACGATGGTCATGTTACTGGCTATATGTCGGTACGCAGTAAAGCCACAGTGGATGAAATAGCCAGCGCTGAAGCATTATATACAAAGTTGAATAGTGGTGAAGCCAGTCTTGAACCCACACGCTGGCAAAAACTAAATGTATTCAATGCCATGAGTATTGGCAAAAAGCTGCAACTGGTAAATTTTGTTTTGATGATTCCAATCATCGTACTTCTGTTTTTGTTCTTCATTGAAAATAACAAGGCAGTTGACTTTGCTGAGGCTGAAATTAGCGGTATTGAATTCATAAAGCCAGTAAGACAGTTAATATCACATGTTGCTGTTCACCGTACTATGGCCAATGCAATACATAATGGTAATGAATCATTTAGTAACAAGTTACCTGCTTTACGTGAAAAGATAGCAAAAAACATAGAGTTGATAGATTCAATAGATGAGCATCTAAGTTCTAGCCCAAACATGTCACTAGATACTAGCGAACGCTGGCAAAAAATTAAGTCTGACTGGAACATGCTGGGAGAAAAAGCATTAGATTTACGTACAGATAAAAGTTTTTCCCTGCACAGTGATTTTATAAAAAACCTTATCGACTTAGTAAACCATGCTGGCAAAACATCAAAACTTTTGATGGATTCAAGTATTGATATTTATAATCTTAATAATATGATAGCGCTTGAAATTCCCGTGTTCATCAATGAGATGGGTATTCTGCAAGGCATGGGCGCAGGTATAATTGAATCAGGTGAATATACTGAAAAGCAACAAGCTACTATTTTAAATCAATATCTTATTATCAAAGATAAGATTGGCGATACTATTCGTTTTGCCGAGGATGCTTTTGAAAATAATTCGGAGATGGAACTTTTGTTAGGATCACAGTTAAAAGTTTTTACAGAGTCCAGTGCTGCCTTTTTAATAAACGTAGAGGCGATATTTCTTAGGGGAGAAACAGAATTGTTCTCGGCTTTAGATTCTGATATCTCTGATTTTTCTGCCAAAGGCACAGATACCATTAGTAAAACAGAGTCTTTGTTTATCGAAACAGGCAAACAGCTCACCCATTTGTTGAATCAACGTATTTCCGGTTATAAACTTGAAATGTACAGCAAAATCGCTATCGCATTATCTATTGCTTTTCTGGCTTTTGTTTTGTCTTTTCTGTTAATCCGTGCCATAAACGGTAATAACAAAAAGGTGCTTAATGTATTTGCCAGTATTGGCGAAGGTAAGTTTGATAACGACATTAAAATTACCACACACGATGAACAGGGTGAACTACTTAATGAACTTAAAGCATTACAAACCCGTTTAAATTTTGATTTAAAAGCCGCCATGGATACTGCTACCGAATCTGGTCGTATTAAAACCGCATTAGACGTAGCCGGCACCAATTTAATGATGGCAGATGCCAATAACACCATCATTTATATGAATGCTGCGGTACTGAAAATGTTTACTGACATTAAAGATACCCTGGCAGCAGAAATTCCTGGCTTTGATGCAGGTTTAGATATAAGCAGCAATCTGCTTGGTCAGAACATTGATATGTTCCATAAACATCCGGCACATCAGCAGAACCTGTTAAAAGAATTAAAAGACACCCATGTCAGCAAGCTTGTCGTAGGCGATGTGGACTTACAAATAACCGCCAATCCCGTCTATGCAAACTCTGATGCAGACAATGGTGAACGTCTTGGTACAGTTGTTGAGTGGCAAAATCAAACAGCGCAAAACAAAATGATCAATCGACTGGTCGATGCCGCCCATTCAGGTGATTTCAGCACACTGGAAGTAGGCAACAGTAAAGACCATGCCTACATTGAGCTGGCTAATAACATTAATAATATGTTAGAGACTACCGGTAACACTATTAGTACTGTAGTTGACACACTTGAAGAGCTGGCTCAAGGTGACTTGAATCACACCATAGAAGGTGATTATAAGGGGGTATTTGAACGCCTGAAAAACAGTGTTAATGCCACCATATATAAACTTTCTGATGTGATTAGTGTTGTAAAAACCAATGCCGATGGCAGCGCAAATGCTGCAGTTGAAGTTAGTAGCACTGCTTCTGATATGGGACAGGGCTCTTCAGAACAGGCCGCTTCACTGGAAGAAATCTCTTCATCCATGGAACAGATGTCCGCCAACATTCGCCAGAGTGCAGACAATGCCGCACAGACCGAGCAGATTGCACAAAAAGCCGCAGAAGATGCGGCGGAAAGTGGCGCAACCGTCAGCACTGCTGTTAATGCAATGAAAGAGATTGCGGAAAAAATATCCATCATCGAGGAAATAGCCCGCCAGACCAACTTACTGGCATTAAATGCTGCCATCGAAGCTGCCCGCGCCGGTGAACACGGCAAAGGTTTTGCTGTAGTGGCTGCAGAAGTACGTAAGCTGGCAGAACGATCACAACAGGCAGCAGGCGAAATTGGTGAATTGTCTGCTAACACAGTCAGCGTTGCTGAAATAGCCGGTAAAAAATTAACCGAACTGGTACCGGATATACAAAAAACCGCCGAGCTGGTACAGGAAATCAGTGTCGCTGCCAATGAGCAGGACAGTGGCGCAGCTGAAATAAACCGTGCCTTACAACAACTCGATAGCGTAGTACAACGCTCAGCCGCTTCGGCAGAACAACTGGCAAGCTCTGCTGCACAATTATCCGGTCAGGCAGAACAGCAACGTGAAGCCATGTCTTTTTTCACGCTATCGCAAGCAACGCAAGGTAATAGTGTGACAGAGTTGCCAATGCCAACACAGCAATGCGATACCAAATCGACAGGTGAAACATTAGGAACTGACAACAGTAGTATTGATAAAACTCAGAGCTTTAACTACACAATGAATGATGACATGGTTAATTGTTAATGAAAAGCTCGTAGGTTGGGGTGAGGTACGAACCCCAACGGTTTTGTTTATGGCACAGTTGGGGTTCGTACCTCACCCCAACCTACGGGCTGTACCACTGCTCATTAACCATTAATAACTAACCATTGCTTTAAATATATTTAAGAACAAAACAAAACAGCCGACAATAAGTAAAACATCATGCATCAGTAATAAAACCAGACAGAGCATAAAAACATGAGCAATGAAACCACAAATACAGAAGATGCCATCCAGTACCTTACTTTTAAGCTAGACGGTGAAGCCTATGCCACTGAAATTACCAAAGTGCGCGAAGTGCTTGAGCACACCGATGTCACCCGTGTACCCCGCACACCTGACTATATGAAAGGGGTAATTAATTTGCGTGGCAGCGTGGTACCGGTTGTTGATTTACGAATGCAGTTTGGTTTGGAGAGCGGAGAGATAACCGTAGACACCTGCATCATTATTGTTGAAGTAAATATAAACGGGCAATCAACAGTACTAGGTGCATTGGCAGACTCTGTGCAGGAAGTCATCGATCTAAGGCCGGATCAACTGGAACCAGCACCAACTTTGGGCACGCGGGTAGATAATAAATTTATCCAGGCAATGGGCAAAGCCAGCGATGGCAGTTTTATCATCATGCTTAACATGGATAAAGTATTTAGTGCAGAGCAGATAAATGAAGTCGATCAGGTTAATACAGAGCACAATGATTCTGCTGAAACCGAAGCTGCGTGAAAACACAATGAAAATTACTAATTCGTAATTAGTAAAAAAGGTAAAAAAAATGAAAATAAACATGCCAGTAACCAGCAACGAAGTAAAAATAGCTAATGATGAGATAATAGTAAGCAAAACCAATGTCAAAGGCATCATCACTTATTGCGATAATTCTTTTGTTAAAATCAGCGGTTTTAGCGAAGCTGAGCTGCTTGGCAAAAACCACAACATCATACGTCACCCCGATATGCCAAAAGCCGCCTTTGCTGATATGTGGCAAACCCTGCAGTCAGGAAAACCGTGGACGGGTATCGTAAAAAACCGTTGCAAAAATGGTGATTTTTACTGGGTAGAAGCCAATGTCACCCCCATTGTTGAAAATGGCAAGGTGAGTGGTTATATGTCTGTGCGTAGCAAACCGAGCCGGGATGCCATTGTTGCTGCTGAAAAACTCTACGCTAAGATGAATGATGGCAGTTATAAACCATCAATCGCCCAGCGTCTGGCACCTTATAACATTTTTTCACGATTGAACCTGGTGCCTAAAATACTGATTCCAGTGTCGGCTTTTATGGTACTGGTGTCGTTAGCCATATTTTTATATTTACCCACTGTTATGCAGGAGATGATCCATGATAAGGCTGAAAAAGATGCCGCACAAATGGTCACGCAAATAAAAGCCTTGCGTACATATTACGTCACTAATGTTGTCAAAAAAGTTGCAGGGCAGGGTAATGTCATTATGGCATTTGATCATGCTGGTAAAGATAACGCCATTCCATTGCCTGCCACCATGATGCATGAGATGAGCAAGCAATTTGGTAGCGAAGGCTCATCAATGAATCTGTACAGTGACTTTCCATTCCCTAACCGAGCCGACAGAGTGCTGAATTCATTTGAGCAACGGGCATGGCAGAACCTGCAAAACAACCCGGGCGCGAACTATACAGAAATAGAGAAGGTGGATGGGCGCGACATCATCAGAACCGCTGTTGCCGATGTCATGGTAAGTGAAGATTGTGTAGGTTGTCATAACGGCCATGCCGACTCACCGAAAACCGACTGGAAACTAGGCGATTTACGCGGTGTATTATCGGTGCAGAAAGATATAACCAGCGAAGTTGTACAGGCTAAAACGGTGGCTACAAATATTAAAATTATCATGGGTTTAATGATCCTGGCGATTATTATTTTCATTTATTTTATGATCACTGTGTTAATCAAAAAGCCTCTGCGTTATACAGGCAAAGTATTAAAAAATGTTGGCGAGGGTAAATTTAATGACCCGGTTGATAGCGGCAAATCAGATGAAATCGGCAAACTCATGACTGACTTGAAAACCATGCAAATAATGTCAGGGTTTAATGTTCATACTGTCAGTCAGGCGTTGAGAGAAACCAATCGTGTCAAAGCCGCGCTGGACTGTGCCAAAGTGAATATCATGATGGTCAAATCCGACAATAGCATTCTCTATATCAATCAGGCAATGCAGAAAATGCTGGATGAAGTAGCAGGCACATTACAAGCGGTATTGCCAAAATTTGACAGTAAAAATATCGTCGGGCAGAACATGGATATATTCTGTGAAGATGGAACGCAGCAGTGTGAATTATTGGTCAGCCATAATGACAGCCGCCGCACTACGCTTGAAATTAATGGATTGACCTTAATCAACATAGCAACACCCGTATATGACGAACAGGGTGGACGTATGGCTACGGTTGTAGAATGGCAAAACCGCACCACAGAGGTAGAGATAGAAAATGAAGTGGCAGCCATTGTCGAAGCCGCTGCCAGCGGTGACTTTAGTCAGACTATTAATGAAACAGGTAAGCAGGGCTTTTATCTGAAACTGTCTCAGGGCATTAACCAGGTATTATCCACCACCGATACCAGTATTGAAGATGTGGTCAGGGTATTACGTGGCCTGGCTACCGGTGACCTCACACAAAAAATGGAAAAGGATTACAACGGTGTATTTGCGCTATTAAAAGATGATGTTAATAGCACAGTGGACAGGCTGTCAGAAACCATCGGCAAAGTTTATCGAGGAGCAGACAGCAGTGCCGGTACTTCAAGTGAGGTTAGCAGCACAGCACAGCAATTAGGTGACGGTTCATCGCAACAGGCAGCCTCACTGGAGCAAATCTCCTCTGCTATGGAACAGATGTCTGCCAACATTAAGCAAAGTGCCGACAATGCCAGCCAAACCGAGCAAATCGCCCATAAAGCCGCACAGGATGCGGATGACAGTGGAAAGGTTGTGGTTGAAGCTGTAGGTGCAATGAAGTCCATTGCCGAGAAAATCTCCATCATCGAAGAAATCTCCAGGCAGACCAACTTGCTAGCACTCAACGCTGCCATTGAAGCTGCCCGTGCCGGTGAACACGGCAAAGGTTTTGCGGTGGTAGCAGCCGAAGTACGCAAGCTGGCAGAACGATCACAACAGGCAGCAGGCGAAATCGGTGAATTGTCCGGTAACACAGTCACCCTGGCAGAACAGGCAGGTGAAAAACTGGCACAACTGGTACCCGATATACAAAAAACCGCCGAGTTAGTGCAGGAAATAAGTGTTGCCTCCAGAGAACAGGATGCCGGCTCCGATGAAATCAACCGGGGTTTACAACAGCTTGATGCAGTAGTACAACAATCCGCCACATCAGCAGAACAACTGGCAAATTCAGCACTGGAATTATCTGCACAGGTAGAGCAGCAACGCGCAGCGATCAGTTTTTTCAAGTTAGAGGAAAGCGAGATGCAACAGCTTGAGATAAATCAGGAGCGTCGTAATCAATTTTCACCGGGTGTACCTTTGCGTATCGCTACAGCAACAGAGCAGCAACACGCTGCAAATAATAACGCTGGTTTTGAGCTTGATATGGATGATAATGATCAGTTTGTGAAGTACTGAGCAGTGGCACATGGATGTGCTTTTTACGAACCAAAGTATGGAGTAGGCACCTGTAGGGTCACTGCCATTGACTTAAGAACTAAATCATTTTTAATTCAATAACTTACCTCAGCTCCATTTACTTAGTAGCAAACCTTGCGCCTTCGTTTATGATAATCTAGCGATTTTCTGCTAGAAGTCTTTTTGCGCGTATGAAATGATACGGCTTTGTTTGCTTTCTGAGCATTTTTTAATGGCTTGTTTGCCAGAACCTCTTCTGCATCGTCTGTCAGGATAGACTCCATCCCCGTCAAAAGGGCACTGGCATGAAAATCTTGCCTGACGGCTTGTGCACTTAATCCTGAAAAGTTCTCCAGACCCAGTCTGTTTTTTAACACATCTTTTTCAGATTGCCGATGATTTGTTTTTAGCTCCGTACTTTTAATAAGAGATTGTATTAACTTTAGCATTTGTTTTTTTTATCACTTTCTTAGCCTTTGAATAATTTAGACTATTCTATTATTATTCATATATTTATTGCAATCTCTTATAGTCGATTATTCTTAAGTCAATGGCAGTGACGCTCTGCGTGATAACGCATACTGAGGCTAACGGTGATCATGGTATGCATTCCCATGCAGGAGCGTACAAACGAGAAACCCTGTAAATAAACCTGTTAAGCATTTAAGAGAATAAAAACCGTGCCGATAATACGGGCATAGAGTTTTTCGTGTTTGAACACTTCCATGTAGCTAATGCCGCCGCAACGAGAACAAACTTTCATGCAAAGCTCTATATATTTTTTAATAAACTGAGGATAAAACCATGTACCAAATAATTAAAATATTTACCATCATTTCGGCTGTCGCATTTGCTGGTGGCGTAATGGCAGCCCAAACAATTAGCTGGACTGGTTGTGGTATAACTAAAAAAGCCTTTATGACAGAGATGAGTAAGCAATATTTTGCCGAGACAGGTATTAAGGTAAAAATTACTGGTGGTGGTGCTACAAAGGGTATTCGTCATGTTGCAAGCGGTAAAACCGATATTGGCGGCTCGTGCCGTCATAAACTAAATGTTTCTGAAGAAAAAAATGCGCTAATGCACCATGTGGCATGGGACGCGCTGGTTTTTATAGTGAATAAAAAAAATCCAGTTACCGATATTTCTCTTGACCAGGTTAAAGGTGTTTACAATGGCGATATAACTAACTGGAAAGAATTAGGTGGCAATGATGCGCCTATTAATCTTATAGTCCGCGCCAGTGCTATTAGCGGTGTTGCTTATATGGCAAGAGAGCTGATTTTTAACAATCCAGATATGATCTTTTCTAGCAATGCTAAAAAAGTAAAAAATTCTGGACGTCTTGAAGTGGCTATCTCTAAAGACCCTGATGCTATTGGTGTTACAGGAATATCCAGTGCAAAAAAACGCTTAAATGTGTTGAATGTTCTTAAGTTAGATGGGGTTTATCCAGGTAAGGAAAATATTGCTCAAGGTACCTACAAATACTTCCGTCCTTTATACCTTGTAACTGTGGCTGAACCAACAAACAAAATGAAAAGTTTTATTGATTTTGTAAAAAGTGAAAAGGGCCAGGCAGTCATTTCCTCTGAAGGTACCGTTAACCTGAACGAAGGAAAAAAACTGGAAACTTTTTTTAAAGGGCATCTTTAAAAGCTCAACTGGTTATCCTTTATCATGCCCCTGTACTTGACTCATAAAGTGCGTCTTACTGCTTATAAAATGGTGGTTCTTGCCTGCAACGTAGTTATGCAGAACTCTATGACCTGAGTCAAGTGCAGAGGCATGTCCTTTATTGACAAAACTGGTATAGATATTGTCAATAACCAGCAAAAATATTTATAGATATAAAGCGTTGCATAAGTATTCGCAGTGTGTACTTTTGAAACACGCCGTAAATATATCCCTATAGGCTTGACGGTAGCATCCATGCTACCGACAGTTTAAAAAGCACACACTGCGAATACTTATGCAATGATTAATAGTAGGTAAGAATGATGAAAATAAAATTGTCGGTAAAAATGATCGCACCAATGGTATTACTGGTTATGCTGGCGATATCGCTGTTACTAGGTAGTTCATGGTTATCGAATCAGCAGATGGCATCAACAGAACTTATCTATAAAGAAAAGATGATACCGCTTGATAAACTACGCGAGATACAGTTACTGTTTAGAGAGATTGAGTCTCGCATGACAGCCGTACTTAGTGAGATGCACCCTCCAATTGATGCTAAGTATCATCTTGAGCTTGCCGTGGCAGAAATTAAAATTTTGTGGCGTGATGCCAGTGCAACATTCCTGGCAGATGAATTTGTACAGGAAGTCAGCATGTTTACTGAGGGATTTGATAATTTTGGACAATTTGTACCTTTATTACTGGAAGTTTATGAATCCGAAGACCCTTATCAGATAGAAGATATTATCCACGATTGGTATGAACATAGAGCGATGCTGATGAATTCTATTGATACCATAGCCAATGGTCAGAAAGAGTTAGTTGCACAGTTTCATGAGGCTGAAGAACAGCGTATTACTATGCTGGTTACCATAGCGATAACGATTTCCATTTTGTTGATTATTATCGTATCAGTGATGGGTTTTTGCATTATCCGTAAGACCATCAAAAATCTGTTAGGAATTTCACAGGTATTAGGCGATGTTAAAAAAACAGGCGATTTAAGCAAGCGTTGTAATGACATAAACACGGGCGATGAAATTGAAGATATGGCACTCGCGCTGAACTCGTTGTTGAGTCGAATCCAGTCAGTGACACAGGAGCAGCAACGTGTCGCAGTCGAGACCAATCGAATCAAGGTGGCACTGGATAATGCCAATGTTAATATTATGGTGGCAGATGCTGAACACAATATCATTTATCTTAATAAAGCGGCACAAAACATGTTTGCCGAAACCCGGGAAAAATTTAAAGCCATATTGCCTGAATTGAACAGCAGTGAGCTTATTGGTCAGAGTCTTGATATGTTCTACCAGAATGATCCACAGCAAAAGAATGTATTGGCAAATCTGAAAGATACCGATAGCAATACATTTGAGAGCAATGAGCTAACGTTGATTATGGTATCCACGCCAGTTTTTGACGATGAAGGTAAACGTATGGGTACGGTTGTAGAGTGGCAAAACCGCACAGCAGAGATTCAGGTAGAGCATGAAGTTGCTGCCATAGTAGAGTCAGCAGCCAATGGTGATTTTAGTCATAGCATTAATGAGGCGGGCAAGCAGGGGTTCTTTCTTAAACTGTCGCAGGGTATTAACGAAATACTATCAACCACCGGTGCCAGCATAAATGATGTGGTTAGAGTCTTACGAGCACTGTCAGAGGGCGACCTTAATCAGAAAATAGAACTGGACTATAAAGGCAGGCAGTACAGCGGTGTTTTTGCAGAGCTAAAAGACGATGTCAATACGACGGTGGATCGGCTGTCAGAAGTCATTGGTAAAGTTTACCGAGATGCCAATGCCAGTGCCGGCACGTCTGCCGAAGTTAGTGCCACCTCAATACAACTGGGTGATGGTTCTTCACAACAGGCAGCCTCGCTGGAGCAGATATCCTCTGCCATGGAACAGATGTCTGCCAATATTCGCCAAAGTGCCGATAATGCCAGTCAAACCGAGCAAATTGCCCATAAAGCCGCGCAAGATGCGGATGACAGTGGCAAGGTTGTGGTAGAAGCAGTCACTGCAATGAAATCCATTGCCGAGAAAATTTCTATCATTGAAGAAATCGCACGCCAAACCAATTTACTGGCATTAAATGCTGCCATCGAAGCTGCTCGTGCTGGCGAACACGGCAAAGGATTTGCTGTAGTGGCAGCCGAAGTACGTAAACTGGCAGAACGCTCCCAGATTGCTGCGAGAGAAATTGGTGATCTGTCTGGTAACACAGTCACCCTGGCAGAACAGGCAGGTGAAAAACTATTGCAACTGGTACCCGACATACAAAAAACCGCAGAGCTGGTACAGGAAATCAGCCTTGCTTCCAGGGAACAGGATGTGGGCTCTGAAGAAATCAACCGGGGTTTGCAACAACTTGATACCGTGGTGCAGCAATTCGCCGCTTCATCCGAAGAACTGGCAAGCTCCGCTCAGGAATTAACGGGTCTGGTAGAAGGGCAACGTGAAGCGATCAGTTTTTTTAAGTTAGATGAAGCTTATATGCAGCAGGACAATGTGACACATGTACGCCCTGATTCACCTTCAGCAGTCGCACCTTTGCGTGCTGTAACACCTGGTGCAACAAATGATAATGCAGCGAATAACACAGCAAGTAATAGCACTGGTTTTGAGCTGGATATGACTGATGATGCTGAGCAGTTTGTGAAATATTAAAATGACAGCCTGGCATGTAGGTTGGGGTGGTTTTTTATGAACCCCAACGAGTTATCCACCTCGGCTTATTGGGGTTCGTGCCTCACCAAACCTACGGGCTGACAATTTTTGAATATCAATCTGATCATCCAGAAAAGTGCCACAAGGATGTGGCGTTTACGAACCAAAGGATGGAGTTAATTGAGGTGTCTCCCAATGAATACTAAAACAGATTTATTTTTTAATGAATTACAAGAGGCTGTAGCAGATGACAGCCTGGTACTACCATCATTACCCGAAGTCGCCTTAAAAATTCGTGATGCTGTTGAAAGTGAAGACACGACAGCAGAACAGGTGGCTAATGCACTGAGCCAGGACGCTTCGCTTTCTGCAAGACTGATTCAAGTTGTAAACAGTCCTTTGTATCGGCCAAGAAATCCCATTGATAATTTGCAAATGGCGGTGACTCGTCTGGGTCTTCGCCTGGTACGGGATCTGGTCATGAATCTGGCAATGAAACAAATGTTTCAATCGACCTCTGAGGTACTGGATAAAAAATTCAGGTCGGTGTGGAGTGCGTCAGTTGATGTGGCCGCTATTTCTCAGATGATGTCGATGACGATGAGTGATATTAGCAGAGAGCAGGCACTACTGGCGGGTCTGGTGCATAACATTGGCACTTTACCGATACTGATGATTGCAGAAAATGATGATGATTTATTTAATGATGCTGCAGCATTAAATTCTGTTATTGACGAACTGCAGGGGCCGATTGGTGAAATGATTTTAAAAAGCTGGAATTTTTCAGACAGCCTGGTTGAGGTGGTAAAACAGTGTCACAATTTTAGTTATGCCGGTAACAATAGTGCTAATCTGGTTGATCTGGTGCAAGTCTCACTGTTACAGGGTGATTTTGTCAGTGAACAACAATTACCAGAAGACTGGTCAAAAGTGCCGGCTTTTTCAAGGTTGGGACTGGATTCAGAGGTAAATATTATTAATATCGAAGGCAACAGGGAATGTATTGAAGATGCCCGGCAAACTTTAATGTTTTAAAGCTAAAGTCTCTATTATTGCAGCAAGCTAGTTGTGTTTATGCTCTGTACCTGAAGGGCTTAAATCAACACGAAAGAGAATTTGGCAGCCGGCAGTTATCAGTCGGCAGTAAAAGCAAAACCATAGTTTGTGCTACACAGCCTGCGGCTTTTAGGTTATTTTGTTTTTAACTGCAAACTGATAACTGCCGACTGCCAACTTCCCTTAATGACCAATTTCACCCTTCAGCCAAATATATAAACATTTAATTGATGGTTTATAAATACGCAGCCCTGCCTAATTGAGTTACCGTTAACCCCCGACCAACGGTCAAAAACACACTAAAGCTTTGTTGTAGATTGCCGATATATTGAGTTATGAAGTTCAACAGCAGGCAATCTGGGGTGTGGAGCAAAACTGGTGTTTTGCAATGCAACCGTTTTTTATGGGCGAGTTTGTTTGCTCTGTTATTGTCTGCCTGTGGCAGCGGTTCGGATAGCGGTTCCGCTAGATTTTCTGATGATAAAACGACTATTATCAGCACAGCGACAACCGATATGGCAATAGCCACTGCACTATATTTTGACCAGCGTACTCCCGAAGGCTTTTATAAAGAAGAATACCAGGGTGACAAATTTTACATTGCCAATCATGTAAGAAACATTGATTTGATGCCCATTGCTGACAGACTGGGGGTGGCAGTGTTTGAGTTAACCAGTGATGATTATTTTGAAGCGATGGGCTGGTCTGAGCAGTCAGCTACTCTTCAGGATTCTTATAAGCAGCTGGTTGATAACAGTGAAACTTTATTATATCACCAGTTTACTCGCGTTGATCCCTTGTCACCTCAATTTGTGCATTTAAACCGTGTACTTAAAGCCAGTGCGCTGGATCGTAATGGGGTGAATGATAGTTATAAAGGAAGGATTACTTTAGCCAATATGACAGCGGCAGATGTTAAATTAATTATCGAATATTTATGGACATTTACCATTGATAATAATTTTGGCAATGCTGTGCTCTCTTCTTCTATCACTGAAACAGAAGATGAGCTTGCCTATGTCATGCAGCAGGCCAGGTTAAATAGTAGTTTTGACGATAGCTGTGATGCTATTGAAGTTTATGATGTTCATTATATCGTGCCTAAGGCATCCGGTTTTATATGGAAGACTGAGGTGCTGGAACGCGAAATTTCAGCTAAACGTTCAGGTGGTTTTTTAGAAATTTGCGGAGATATTTAAGAGAGTATCAGATATGGAATGACTGCTTTCGACACTTAACGGACAGTCAAAAACTTTTAAAACATTAGTCCGCGAAGAACGCAAAAGACGCGAAGCATCGTTCCTGCGCTCCATGCGCTCCATGCGCTCACGATATTAGTGCATCCATGTACGTCAAAGCAAAAACAAAACATTTTATTTTTCTGTTTTTTTCAAGTAGGCCTGCATAAGGCACGTTGCAGGCAGTGCCAATCAAAACGCCGGGAACAGCAAAGCCTTATCCCGGCCTACAAACCTATTATTGTTTTT
Organism: uncultured Thiotrichaceae bacterium; assembly: GCA_964421315.1. Lineage (GTDB taxonomy): Bacteria > Pseudomonadota > Gammaproteobacteria > SZUA-229 > SZUA-229. The sequence continues at coordinate 27,005 of CAYQXD010000016.1, forward strand.
GCTTTGACGTACATGGATGCACTAATATCGTGAGCGCATGGAGCGCAGGAACGATGCTTCGCGTCTTTTGCGTTCTTCGCGGACGATGATTTTAGTCTTTAATGTCTTCTAATGACCGAACTCAGCCATTTGCTTTGAGCTAATACAACTTAATAACCTGAAACGTTTTTATCTATGGCGCACTTTTCTGTTTCCTTAAGCAGCTACACAAACTTTATTACGCCCGGAGTTTTTTGCCTGGTAAAGTGCTGAATCGGCACGACTAAAAACCTCTACAATGCTCTTCTCATCTAGCATAAATTTGGAGAGACCTATGCTGACTGTAACACTAATACTTTTAGTTTTGTATTGAATAGTATGTCCTGCTATTTCTTTTCGGATTCTTTCAGCCATTTTCTTAGCAGAGTCCATGCTGGTATCTGGTAGTGCAATAGCAAATTCTTCACCCCCTATGCGACCAATAAAGTCGCTTTCTCTGAGAATGCCTGATATTTTCTTCGAAAATGCTTTTAACACCATATCACCCGTCAAATGCCCGTATGTATCATTGATTCTTTTGAAATGATCAATATCAATGATCATGTATGACAGGTCATTTTTATAACGATGCAACCGGTTTATTTCATGATTAACGCGTGCGACAAAAGAGCGACGATTTAATAGTCCGGTTAATGGGTCGTGATCTGCCAGTTTGCGAAGCACTTTCTCAAGAGCTTTCCGCTTACTCAGCTCTTTTTCAAGTTGCAGTGTACGTTTTTTTACCTTGTCTTCAAGAGAATGATTAAGTACTTCAAGCTGGTGTTGAAGCTGCTTTTGTTCAGTTATATCTTCGACAACGACCAGATAGCCATTATTGTGGTTTCTTGAATCAACATAGGGTACAAGTTTGACTGACAATATACGCTCTTTATTATCTGAGTGAGAATAGTGTGTTTCCCATGCTGCACTTTTACCTGAAAGTGCAGTATTAATATATTTTTCTACGATTTTGTAAAAATTATTACCTAATACTTCACTAGCGTGTTTACCAACAACATCATTTTCATTGGCACCAAAATAATCATGGTAAGCACGATTGATGATGCAATATTTTTTTGATGAATCAACATAGGCAATCATGCTCGGCAAATTGTCGATGACCAGACGCAATTCTTTTTCATACGCTGAAGATTTTTCTACATGAGGCATATCGTTTACCATATGACCAGGCATGTTAATTGGCAAGGATCCGGCTACGCTTGACTTCTGTGAATTAATATCGTGTTTGTGCTGAGTGATCAACATACTATTATCTATGGATGGACGGCCATGTTTACACTATGGCGCAAAAAGCCATGGATGGCGGTGCGGTTATGTCCATGGATGGACGGTATTTCGCAAAGAGC
>CAYQXD010000017.1:0-27897 GCA_964421315.1 uncultured Thiotrichaceae bacterium
CGTCATAATCGATGCCTAAATTTATCGTAAATCAACATGGGCACTAGAGAAAACCATGTTAATATCAACGTTTTCAATTGCTTGCGAATTCTATAAATAATGAAACCATGCTTATATGGCATGGCCTGCAAATCAAATAATAATAGTAAATTACTAAATCATGCCCATTCTTCACTGGTTAAATAAAGACCAAGCCGTTAAAACCGCAAAACAATCTGCCTACCGTTTGCTGGAGGAAGTGCCCGAACTTTCTTATGGCGATGCAGATAATGAGAACCTGTTAATTCAGGGCGATAATCTTGAAGCATTAAAAGCCTTGATTCCGTTTTATGCTGGCAAGGTAAAATGTATTTATATTGATCCGCCGTATAACACCAAATCTGCTTTTGAACATTATGATGATAATTTGGAACATAGTAGATGGTTATCAACTATTTATCCAAGAATTGAACTTTTACGTGAATTACTTTCGGAAGATGGAAGTATTTGGGTTTCCATAGATGATAACGAGGCTCACTATTTAAAAGTAATAATGGACGAAATATTTGGTAGACGAAATTTCGTTGCAAACGTTGTATGGCAGAAACGGACATCACCTGATGCAAGAGCTACTCTTGGTGCGGCACACGACCATATTTATGTTTATGCAAAGGATTATTTTAAGTTTAAAAAAAAAGTTAATAAATTATCACTGACTAATGAGCAAGCAGCCCAATATAAAAACCCAGATAAAGATCCTAGAGGAAAATGGGTTTCAACTGATTTTACAGGTCAAACTGGACATGCAACAAAGAGTCAGTTTTATACGATTATTTCTCCAAATGGCAAAAAACATCCTCCACCACAAGGAAGGTGTTGGGCACTAGCTGAGAGTACATTTTATAAATTTGTAGAAGAAATACTGACCGCGTATGGTTTGGTAAAGATGGAAATGCTCGACCAAGGTTAAAGAGATATTTGAAAGATGCAAAGGGTATCAATGCATGGACGTGGTGGACAAATACTGATGTTGGTCACAATCAAGAATCGAAAAAAGAAATGCATGACTTGTTTCCAGATGCGGATTTATTTGATACACCAAAACCTGAACGGTTAATTCAACGAGTTTTTCACGTCGCTAGTGATGAAAGAGATTTGGTTCTTGATTCTTTTCTTGGCTCTGGTACCACAATAGCAGTAGCCCACAAAATGAACCGTCGCTATATCGGTGTAGAAATCGGTGATCATGCAAAAACCCACTGCCAGCCACGTTTACAAAAAGTTATTGATGGTGAACAAGGCGGTATTTCAAAATCTGTAAACTGGCAAGGCGGCGGTGGTTTTCGCTTCTGCAAATTAGGCCAAACTGTTTTTGATGAATATGGCTGCTTAAATGCTGAGATTAAGTTCCCTACCCTGGCGGCACATATCTGGTATATGGAAACCCGAACCACTCTGGCAAAGAAAAAACGCTCACCGCTAATTGGTGTGTACAAACAGACGGCTTATTACCTGTTGTATAACGGCATTCTAGGTGATAAACGCCCCGATGGTGGCAATGTACTTACCAGCAAAGTATTAAACAGCCTGCCAAAAATCAATGAACACCAGGGCAAAATAATTATTTACGGGGAAACCACTCGCCTGGGCTCTGCACGTTTAGAACAGGCCAATATTAGCTTTAAGCAAATTCCCTATGATGTTGGCAGTTTATAAGGCCGGAGATAACAACAATAATGTTCACCTTAAAAAAATATCAGCAACGCGCTGTTGATACCCTGGAGGTATTTTTAAACCGTTGCAAACAAGGTCAATCGGTTGCCGCTGCCTACGCTGAGACCATAAAAGAACAGGGAATGCCCGAGCTGGCTTATAAAGACTATGGCTTTGAGGAAGTGCCTTATGTGTGTGTACGCATTCCCACTGGTGGTGGTAAAACTATTTTAAGCTCTTATACGGTCTCTATTGCAGCCAGCCGATTTCTTGGATACTGATTATCCAATCACCTTATGGCTAGTGCCAAGCAATACCATTCGCCTGCAAACCGTTGAAGCGTTAAAAACACCGGGGCACCCTTATCGAGAAAAACTCGACACGGCTTTTAATCATCAGGTGTTAGTACTTGACGTGGATGAGGTCACGCAGATTCGTCCACAGGACATCGGCAATAAAGCTATTGTGGTGGTCTCTACACTGGCCAATCTACGAGTAAAAGACACCTCTGGTCGTAAAATATATGCTTACCATGAGAACTTTGAACCGCATTTCGCCAAGATACCTAATAACCACCCCAGACTGGCAAAGCTGGAAAAAGTTAATAAGGACGATATACAGGAAAATGGTTTAAGCCAGAATGAAATTGGCAAAATCAAATATTCTTTTGCTAATTTATTAGCCCTTTATGAACCTTTGGTCATTGTCGATGAAGCGCATAATGCCAGAACCTCATTAACCTTTGAGACTTTACGCCGCATTCATCCAAAAGCGGTAGTTGAGTTCACTGCAACACCCAACACATCAAGCACCAATGGTAGCAATGTGCTTTACCATGTTTCTGCTGCAGAATTAAAAGCGGAAGAAATGATTAAGTTGCCGATTATTTTGACTGAACATCAAAACTGGCAGGATGCGGTACGTGATGCCGTTATTAACAGAAACAAGCTGGCGATAGATGCACAAAAGGATACTGACTATATTCGCCCTATTGCATTATTTCAGGCTGAACCTAAAAACAGTGAAGTCACTGTTGAGGTATTAAAAAATTACCTCACTAAAGAATTAAACATCGAAGATGAAAAAATTGCGGTTGCCACTGGTAAACAACGCGAACTGGATGGCCTGAATCTATTTGAACAAAGCTGCCCTATCGAACACATCATTACCATTGAGGCTTTGAAAGAAGGCTGGGATTGCTCTTTTGCGTATGTGTTTTGCTCTGTAAAACAGGTAAGCTCGAGTAAAGATGCAGAACAGTTATTAGGTCGTGTCTTGCGTATGCCCTATGCAAGGCGCAGAGTGATTGAAGATTTAAACCGTGCTTATGCTCACCTTGCGACTTCAAAGTTTAGCCGTGCTGCTCATGATTTAACAGACAAGCTAATTGCAATGGGCTTTGAAGAAATGGAAGTGGCTGCTTTCCTGAGGCAACAGGAACCTACTGATGCTCAGGGACATTTATTTGATGGACACGAACTAAAAGTAGCAGAGGACTTTCCTGACTACAGACCAAAACCACCGGCTGTAGTGATAGAACTACCCTCTATGCCGGATATTAGCGATTTGTCAGATAACGAGAAAAAGCAACTGACAATGACTCAGGATGGTGAGATAGCACTGATTCGAGTGTCCGGTGAAATAACAGAAAAAATTGAACATCTACTGGTCAATGCTGTTACCAAAAAAACAGACAAAGCAAGCATTCAACGGGATTGTCGAATTCATAACCAGGCAATCTCAGCAGCTAAAAGCCCTGCCGAACAAGGTAAAGTATTCGGCAACCTGCCAATGTTAAGTGTGCTTTATCAGGGTGAGCTTGACCTTCTTGAACCAGAATTTTTTCTGATGGCAGGTGAATGGAGCTTATTAAACTACCCGGCACAACTTAACAACTTCCGCATCGAGGAAACCACGCACAGTTTTGCCATTGATATGGATGGTAAACAAGTGTCTTACCATATAGCAGGCGAAAAAGAAGTGGTTAACTTCAACGATAGTTTTCTGGATGTGACAGAAAATGATTTAATTCGCTGGCTGGATCGAGAGTTACGTCAGGTTGACGTGACTCAATCAGAAATGATTAAATTTTTATCTGCCTTGATTAATCACCTTTTACAGCAACCAGGCATAAGTTTAACTGCGTTAGTCAGAAACAAGTTTCCATTATCATGAGCCATAAGAGACTTGATTAAAATTTTTCGTAAACGTGCTCAGAAAGCCGGTTATCAAAAGACGCTGTTTGGTAATGATAGAGAAATCAGCTTATCAGATCAGTTTATTTATGAATTCAAGCCCAGCCATTACCCGTCCAGATCACCCTACTACTCGGGCCGGTACAAGTTTCAGAAACACTATTTTCCCGTTCATATGATTGAAGACCTAAAAGCACAGGGGGAGGAATACGAATGCGCGAAAGCAATAGATGGTCTTACAGACATCAAATACTGGATTCGTAACCTGGTAAAACGCGACCATGCTTCCTTCTGGCTTCCGCTGGCACATAACAAATTCTACCCGGATTTTGTTTGTGAATTGAAGGATGGCCGTATGTTAGTAGTGGAATACAAAGGCGATGCTTATGTCAGCAATGACGATTCAGCCGAAAAGCGTACTGTCGGTAATTTATGGGCTGAAGCGAGTAATGGAAAATGCCTGTTTATTATGGCTGTGGAACAGGATGATAATGGCCGGGATGTACGCCAGCAGATTCTTTCTCTGTTAAAAGTGTAGCTCTTAAAATAATGACATTACTACTACGCTGAACACCTTCATTTCCTACTTTCAAGTGTTGAGCACATGAATAATTAAGCCTCAGGTGGGACGCCATCATGGTCAGGCCATGCACCCCCACATTCAGCACACTTTGCAGGCACCAGAACAGTAAGACGTTTTTCCGTTCCTCTGAGACATACTGATAGTGTACTAACTCAGGTTATTATTTCAATACCCTGTTGAAAGCTGAATATATTTATGTATCATCAACTCGAACTTAAAAAAATAACAAACAGTAGAATCAAATATGGCTTTAACCTTCCACCCAAAAGCAGGACAAATATTACTATGTGATTTTTCGGAAGGTTTCAAAGAACCAGAAATGGTCAAAAAATCTCGCCCAGTTGTTGTACTTACACCGCCGATAAGAGGCAGAGAAAAACTGGTCACAATTATTGCACTCAGTACAAAAAAACCTGATGTTATTCTGCCTTTCCATTACCAGGTACCAAAAAATTCAATGCCTCAGATTGGGAGATTCCAACAAAACGACACTTGGTTAAAAGGAGATATGATCTATACCATGGGATTTCATCGATTAGATTTAATCAGGTTAGGCAAGCCTAACCCTAAAACAGGTAAGCGTGCATATTTCAACAATCGGCTTGGACGGGATCAAATGAGAGCTATATACACATGTGTTCTGCATGGATTAAACCTGCCCCGCCTGATCGAACACCTCTAAACAACAATTAATTGCAAAAAACTTCAAAAATTGAAAAAACTGTGAATAAAGTATATACTTTATTTGTTCCTGCTCTGCTTCGGCATCAGGCATTCGAGACTACACAAAGGTCTGCCCAGTGTAGCCAGCCCGACCAAGACGATAACAAGTCAGGCCGGTGCTGAGTTTAAGGCTCCCTCGGGAGCCTTTGTTATTTCTGGTGGATCAATATATTATTTTAACGTCTGTATCTGCCAGTATTTCAGCCAGTTTCCCTGCAAGCTCTTTTTCTTTCACCTCAGAGGCATCCCATGGGAAATCATCTTTTAGATAATAATCGCTGTACCACCATGACCAAATACCGAACACTTTTTCTATCTGGCGAATTTCATTCACTCTTGGGTGGTCTTCAAAATAGAAGGAAATCGTAATACAACTGTTATCTTCATTCCACGCATATGCACCTCCAGCCTCGGCACCAAAATAGATACTAGCTGGTGGAACAACCAATTCATCAAGTGGGTAATCGTCATCGTCCTCATGCCAACACTCCGACACAAGATCAACCCCCTCTATTACAGGCTGGTGCAGATCAAATGCCCATGTAGTATTATCATAAAATGATTTGTAGGATTCCTCTTCCATATTGCTTCTGCCTCTGCTCGCGTAGAACAAAACAGATAATAAACACCGTCCCCAAATTTACATTCCTGAGTTGGGTCCCAACTGTTACATTCAATCATCCAGGAATGTCCGTTTTCTAACCCTTTTTTGAATTGACCAAGGAGACGTTCACGGTCTACCGCCTCATCGTCCAGTTTCGATTGTAGAAATTCTTCAAATGATGGTGTTTTTTTTGATTCAATGTGATTCTGTGTTTTCATTTAGCACCTTATGAAATAGCTCATTCAATTGCATCATCTCAGCTTTTCTTTCTAACCTGGCTGGTTGAAATGATTCCAGCCGGTTCAGCTCAGATTCAATGAAGTTATTCAAAATGGGAATAGCCGGTGACAGTTCCATTTCTTTATTAATTTTCTTTTTTTCTAATAATTCATTTATCGCCTGGCGTAACTTTTTATCATCGACCAATTCAAGGATACGATGAAATTCAATTGGTGCAGGGCATTGCCTAGTTTCAAGCCATTTGATAGATAATAACGGTCTTAAGACATAAAAGTACTTTTTTAGCGGAACCAGTTCAGAGCGTAAATAACCCCGATAGTTTGTTTTTGCCATGCTACGAAAATGATATATTCCTTTCTCCACAGAGTATATTTGAGGCAATAGTTCTAAGGCTGTTTCTCTAAAAACGCCTGAGTTTGTATAAGTAATTGGTGATTGAATCCACTCTACAAACGCTGGATTAGATTTCCAAAAGAGCCGAAGCGCTTTACGGACATCCCACCCATTTAAGTCTATTTCATCGACTATAGGGTATTCAATAACATCACGTTTTTCTTCAAAATCGACTGCAACATACCAGTCTTTTTTTCTGGCATAAATAAATCTGACATCATAATCGCTGTTGGGTGAGGCGAATCCCCAGGCACGACTTCCTGACTCAATAGCCATAAGAACACGAACACCTTCCTGCTCTTCTGTTTTACGAAGTCGGTGTAGAATTTCTGTTTTTATGTGTTCAGCTATCATTGTTGTTTAACTAATTATAGGCTGGTGTTCAACAATTAGATCAATGCAATTTATATCAGCTAAAGCAGGCTTGTTTACATACCGGCCTTTTTATATGAGTTAAAACTGACTGAATCTTTTGCCTGCAACTCATATTCTGTGCCTATAACGACATTGACTGACCACATATTGTTTCCCACTGCGTCCGTCACCGGCATGGTTGTAATATGGGGATTATCAATGACAAATCGAATCACCTCCTCCTTTTCGAGCCACTCCACAAACATTTCATCTGAATAATTTTCCATGTCTATCATCGAAAAGAAAAAAGTGACCATTGTTATCTGATTCTGTGCCCAGCATTCTGCCCGATAAGGTCGTCCATCAGACAAGTAGCCTTCACTCCAGCCAAGATCAATGGCATCATTTTCTTCAGACTTTTCAAAGTTTAGGATTTGATCCGATCTATCAGGTTTTGGGTGCATAGTGTACTTGATGCCTTATTTTTTAATTCAGCCCATGCCTAAAGGTCTACGTGAATTGGCCCAGTGCCTTTACGTCCAGTTGATCTAAAGTAGCTTCCACCAGAAATACGCCAATCTAAGTTTTCTAATACCGTAACCGCTGTCTCTGGCGTTACAGAGCGAGCAACGTCCTCTGTTACCAAGCCTCTATACCAGCGACCAGATTCGCTGAATGCTTCATACTCCACGAAATAGTAAAGCCACTTGTTTCCGCATCTATTGCATGTCTGGATCGACACCTCACCAAAACGGCCATGTGTCTCATCAATCCCGATTAATACTGAATCAAAACCACCTCGATTTTTAGGTTCCATGCATTTACATTCAGTCATTATTAATCCCCTCTCGACCACCAGCCAATGTATCAGCAAAGTGCTGCTTGAGTTGTTCATTATCAACCTTACAGCCAGCCACCACAGATGCAGCCCAGTCCAGATAAGCCATACGACGCTCACTGCTCCAGTCTGGCGGTGGACTATGGGTAACATCGGTTACATTGGCTATCTTGTCGCAGATCTTGACCAGGGCGGCACCCGGTGACAGTTCTGGTGCGTGTTCTACCTGCAGTCGTTTACGCTCCTGCTTTGGCAAGTCTTTGTCATCGGTCAACTCCAAGACCATCGAACACACACGCTCACCGAATGCATCGGTTAACTCAGCTGGAGTGGTTTCCGTATCTTCCAGGGTATCGTGCAACAGTGCCGCTGCGATAACTTCAGGATCAGTAACACCGGCTTGAGTAAGTTCGTTGGCTACGGTAACTGGGTGAATGATATAAGGGGATGCTACGTGATCTTTACGACGCTGATCCCTGTGTTTTAATGCAGCGAACTTGGTCGCTTTGAGAATAAGAGCTGATGGTTCTTCCATTTATACCTCCTTTGATTTCAGCTTTCAATTTAACATAACCTAATAGACTTGCAAGGGTAAATTAAAAGGCGCACTCACGGCGCACTTGTTAGTAATACAAGCCAACAATTAACAACCATGCACAAAACAACCAACACCCTAACCTATTGTATTTTATGTTGTTATTTGTGATTGCTTATTGTGGATTTTGATAAAAACTAGACTGTTAATCCGTTTGTCCCTGGTTCGAGCCCAGGTCGAGGAGCCATATTTATAAAAAGCCTGATGTATTCATCAGGCTTTTTTTATTTCCCAGATTCAATTCTAAAGGCGCATTTTTGGCGCAGCCCGAGATTTGACATTCATCAACACATAATTAATGCTGTTTTGATATACTCGCCGCCATGAAAATCGGGTCGAACCGGGGCATTAAAAAACGCGCCATTATGCTATTTGCTGTGTTGACCTTTCATTCACTATTTTTCGTTCCATTCATTCTTCAAACGGCATCTGCCAACACAGCAGATGGCTACATGGTCACTATCTGCAGCTCTTATGGGCAAAAAACCATTTTTGTTGCCTTTGATGAAAACAAGCAAAAAGAACATAACCATTGCCTGAAATGCCCACACTGCATTATCCAGGCCAATGCTAACGGCTGGATGGCTTCTTATGTTTTTTCACTTGACCCTCAAATCCAGCCGCTGGGTAAGAACGTAACAGTACACACTTCCACGCCACCCAAAACACCATTATCCCGCCACTTCCTGAGCCGCGCACCACCTGCTTAATCTCTGTTTTTAAAACCACTTTATTTTAAATAAGCCGATAAGTCCCACTATTGCATCAACACAGTGCAATAGCTGTAGCTTGTTCAAACACATAAAACTAAACACCTTACTACTACAGTATTAAACATAAGAGATTATTAAAATGAAAATCAATATTTTTGCTGCCTTTGCCGCACTGTTTTTAATGTTTGGAACTTTTTCTGCCCACGCAACCGACTTGCTGATAAGTGATGCCTGGGTACGTGCAGCACCACCCAATGCACCAGCGCTGGCAGCCTTTATGAAACTCGAAAACCAGTCTGCTAGCAAAATAGCTATTGTTGAGGTAAGCACTTCTCTGCCCGTCGATCGGGTAGAATTGCATCGCACCATAATGGCAGACGGTATGATGAAAATGGTTCTACAAAAAACCATTCCAGTCGCAGCTCATTCCTCAACTGTATTAAAGCCTGGCAGTTGGCATATTATGTTGATCCAGCCTGAGCATGTGCCAGTTGTGGGAGAGAGCGTTCAGCTAACACTACAGCTTAGTGATGGCACCAGCCAAACCGTGACTGCCGGGGTTAAAAAAGGAAAAATGAAAAAACAGGGAATGATGAAATGCGGCGCAGGTATGAAGCATTAATGGTTTGTGGTCAGAAAAACTTTCTGACCACACCCCTTAACTTACCTGCGACCATACACGCCATACCAGAGACTTACAAATGAACACTGTCATACTGAAACAACCGATTAACTCCACTCCCCTAATGCTGATATGGCTGATAGGACTTGTGTTGCTTACCGCTGGCTGTAACCCCAGTGATAAAAAAGCGGTAACAGAATCTGCAACCTTGTTGCCCGAACCACGGCAAGTTGAAAACTTTAGCCTGGTTCAGCATGGCAAGGAACAATTCAATAAAGAGAGCATCAAGGAGCAATGGTCATTGTTCTTTTTTGGCTATACACGCTGCCCGGATATCTGCCCAACTGCGCTGTATATGATGTCAACAATGATGCGTCAAATTGAGGGTAACCCCTCTGCTGTCAAACAGACCCCACAAGTTGTATTCGTTTCTGTTGATCCGCAGCAAGACAAACCCGAAGCCTTACAACAATTTGTAAGTTTCTTCCACCCTTCAATTATCGGCACTACCGGCGAACAACCAGTGGTCGACAAACTTGTTCGCGAGGTAGGCGCTATCTATCAGCGAGTTTATTATTTAAACGGAAATGCAGTCATGTTTGAATCAGAAGACAGTATTCCTGAAAAACTGAAAAACGCCTATCTTATCGACCATTCAGCCGCTATATACCTGTTCAATCCTGATGGGGATTTGCATGCAATATTCCCCATGCCGCATGAACCAGATGTGATGATTCGTGACCTTGCATCCATTCAGCAAGCTTGGAATTAATCCTGGTTTAAGCAATATGACAAATAATATGAAAGAAAATCGTTTAACAATAGCTGTCTTTCTGATATTTGCGATGAATATAGCGGCAGCTGGGTACCCGTTTCTTTTTCCATCAGCGGCAGAGCGCATTCGTTTACCACCGGTCAAAGATTGTCCGCTACATATACAGGCCTGTAGTGTGCAGCTTCCTGCGGGTGGAGAACTGCGTTTTGAAATATCACCAAAAACACCCGGTCCAACCGAAGCGCTTCAGTTAAAAGCCGATTTCAAGCAGATTAAGCCAGAAGCGGTGCGTGTCAAATTTGAAGGAAGAGATATGTATATGGGTATTTTGGAATATGACCTTAAGCAACTCGATAATCATCCTAAGCGGGATAGCCTTGATAATACCCAGTTTGCTGGCAAAGGTGGACTTTCAATTTGTATTTTAGATGTGATGCACTGGATCGTACTGGTTAATGCACAAATTGATAATACCATCTATGAAATACCATTCGAGCTTGAAACCCTGCATGTTCGGTGAAATAAACCATTGATTACTGAACCAATACTTCTTACCGCATTACTCATGGGCCTGCTTGGTGGCATCCACTGTGCAGGCATGTGTGGTGGCATAATTTCCGCTCTGACACTGGGCATAACCCGTAACAAACGTGAAGATAGTAATACGCTGACCTTATACCTGTTATTTTATAATTTTGGCAGGATTATAAGTTATATCATCGCCGGTATAGTAATAGCTGCACTGGGTATCGCCATAAAAAATATCGGCGATGCGATGGTGATCAGACAGATATTCAGCCTGGTTGCCGCTAGCATGATGATCCTGCTCGGTTTATACCTGACCGGCTGGTGGCCAAAGGCGATCCTAAAGATCGAACATGCAGGCTCATTTGTATGGAAAATAATAGAACCTCTAGCCAGAAAGCTGCTCCCGGTTAACTCTACCAGGCAGGCATTAATGGCTGGTCTGCTATGGGGCTGGCTTCCCTGTGGACTGGTCTATACTGCACTGCTACTGGCACTATCAGCAGAAAACATTGTTCTAGGTGGCTTGATTATGGCCAGCTTCGGCATCGGCACACTGCCGGCACTGTTCGGCATTGGATTTTTCTCTGCCAACCTTATGCCTCACCTGCAAAAAAAATGGCTACGCACCACAGCGGGATTGATGATTTTGAGTTTTGGACTCTACCAGCTATTGACGTTATATGTATAACCATCCTTCGATCTTATCTATCACGTGATGGTTGTGCCATTTTTCTGCACCCTGTAAATAAACACCTACCATCAAATGATTAACTTGCCTATAGCTGATTATACGGTCGCAAAGTGCATAACTACTTTCACAATACTAACAACAAACAAGATAAATAAAATTGCAAAAACAAACCCGCCAATGACAAAGTGGTGAAACTTGCCATGCTTTCTCTATTGGCTCTGGTTTGAACACCAAACCAGGCGGCAAAAATACTGCCTATAAATGAAAACGGTGTAATCTTTTTTTGCTTTTCCGGTTTTTCAATGTCCATTGTATTAGTTGCTATGCAAAAACAAAATCTATCTATATCAATCAATATTTAAATTCTTAAGATAACTTTTAAAATCTTCTGCCATATCATAATGTTGAAGTGCAATCTCAACATTAGCCTTTAAGTATCCGATTTTACTACCACAATCATAACGTCGACCTTCAAAGCTATAAGCAAATATCTCTTCTGTTTTTCTGAGTTCAGCAATAGCATCGGTTAACTGTATCTCATTACCGGCACCACGCTCTGTGGTTTTAAGTTTGTTAAATATCGCCGGTGTCAGGATATAACGTCCAACCACTGCCTGGTCAGAAGGCGCTTCAGACGGTGCTGGTTTTTCTACAATTTCGTCAACCCGTGACAATCTATCTTCAAGTTTAGGCCCTGCTACCATACCGTATTTATCACTGTCAGTTAGCGACACGGTTTGTGTGCCGATGACACAACCCTGCTTTTGTTTATACACATCAACCATTTGTTGAATGCAGCCGGCACCGCCATTGTTATAAATCAGGTCATCGGGCAACAATACAGCAAAAGGCTCATTGCCAACTGCTGGTTCTGCACACAATACCGCATGCCCTAAACCCAATGCTTCCGACTGACGAATAAATACGCAATGTATATGATCTGGCACCACATCCTGCACTATTTTTAATAATGCGTCTTTATTACGCAGACTTAGCTCAGTTTCGAGCTCATAGGCTTTGTCATAGTGGTCGATAATTGCATTTTTAGTTCGACCGACAATAAACACCAGCGTATCTATGCCGGCCGCAACCGCTTCTTCAGTCGCGTATTGAATTAACGGTTTATCAACCACCGTCAGCATTTCTTTTGCGATAGCTTTTGTCGCAGGTAAAAAACGTGTCCCTAATCCGGCTACGGGAAAAACAGCCGTACGTATAGTGCTCATATAAAGATTCCTGAAATATTTTCCTGAAGTATTTTTAAGTAAAACCCGATTTTAGACTATATTGGCAGGCAAGTTTGAACGACTATGGTAAAATTCCGAAAATTATGTACAGGATGTACGGTATTTCGCAAAAAGCCATGGATGGCGGTGCGATTTTTTAACACGATGAAAATTATTATGACCTACGTAGTTGTTGAAGACTGTATAAAATGCAAATACACTGATTGTGTCGACGTTTGCCCTGTTGACTGTTTTCATGAGGGACCGAATTTTCTGGTCATTGATCCAGAAGAATGCATAGACTGCACCCTGTGTGAACCAGAATGCCCTGTCGGCGCAATTTTTGCCGATGACGATGTTCCCGAGGGACAGGAGCACTTTACCGCACTCAATGCAGAATTAAGCCTGGAATGGCCGGTAATTAATGTTAGCAAGGAATCACTGCCCGATTCAGCGGAATGGGAAGGCGTACCCGACAAGTTGAAATTACTGGAACGATAATCGTCCCCTGGAACCTACTGACTCAGGCTTAACATAGCAAAGCGTGCTAGATTTACTCATTGATTCGAATGGTTGAATTCGGTCATTAGAAGACATTAAAGATTAAAAGCATCGTCCGCGAAGAACGCAAAAGACGCGAAAAAAGCGAAAAAAGCGCAAAGAAAATATTTTTTGTTTTTTTTCAAGTAGTCCTGAATAAGCGATAATATTGTTGGTTTTAGTTGATATAAACAGCTTAGTTTTATCCTTTAAGCCCATTATTGTTTTTGCTTTTTTCGCGTCTTTTGCGTTCTTCGCGGACGAATGTTTTTCAGTTCTTCCAACGTCCGCTAAGTGTCGAAGTCAGCCATCCCAGCTAAAATTACAAACACTGAAAACAAAAACTCTGTGCCACAGTCAACCACTATTGTCGTTCCACCCGATCAAAACATACTTCAATTTACCGCTGAATTTATCTTTGAAACATTTAGCGGTCAGGATTACTCTATTCAGGCACCTGATTTTTCAGGGCTGTTTGTTCTATTGCCCCACACACAGTTAACACAACCATTCAATGAAGCCCTGTGTCGTTCACTCAACGCTGATTTAGCTGGCATCATTCCACCCTGGGCAGGCACCCTGAAAGTCTGGATAAAACATTTTGTTTGTAACACGCACTCTGATTATTCAATTATCAATGAATACGCTCGTCAGTTACTGTTTATCGAAGCATTGCAGCAACATCCTAATCTGTTCAAGGAAGAAAACCAGTGGCAGGTCACACAGGCACTTCTCAGTCTGTTTGATGAGCTCAGCTTAAATCAGCAGGCTATTTTCATCTCAGTTGAAGAACTACAGGAAAAATTGCAACAGGGGTATGGTATAGAACAGCAGCATGAGCACCTGCTTTATGAAAGCAAACTGGTTTACACCCTGTGGCATGCCTGGCAAAAACAACTAAGTGAAAATCAGTTATATGATGAAACCACTGACTACCTTAACCGCTTAAAAATCGCATCGCCATCCATGGCTCCTTGCGCCACGATGCAACCATGGCCATCCATCCTGGACATAAATGCACCAGCCGTTATCAATAAACAGCAACAATTCATCTGTCTGGGATTTAGCCAATATACAAAAACCGAACAGGGCTTTATTCAAACTTTAATTAACAATAATCAATGCCAGGTCATCGAGTTTAGCAACACCATCAAACCCGAAATGAAGCCAGGTAGCACCTACACTGCTTTTATTAGCGAAACCTTCACCCCTTCTGCACAATCATTTATCTCCAGGGATGGAGTGTATGCTGAAAATTGTCTGGAACAATTTCAGCGCATGTCCAGGAAGGACGGCCATGTTGGTATTATGGCGCAAGGAGCCATGGATGGCGGTGCGATCAAGCAGCGTGCTTTAGCGTTTTCTAAAAAACACCCTGATACCAAGGCCGATGATATTCCTTTTTCCACTTATCTTGCCAGTAATGAAGAAGAACAAATACGTGCCATTGATTATTATGTTCGCCTCAATATACTAAACGGCAAAAATAATATTGCCATTATTAGTGAAGATAGAAAATTATCGCGTCGCTTACGCGCATTGCTTGAACGTGCAAATATTCAACTAAAGGATAAAGCGGGCTGGTCACTGGCAACAACACAGGCTGCAACGGTTATTGAACGCTGGCTGGAATGTATTGAAGAAGACTTTAGTGCCTACCCCTTGCTCGACTGCTTAAAATCACCCTATATCAACATCATTACCAACACTGGGCCGTCATCAGCAGCAGCAAAAGATGACTTCAAAAAAAACATCTATCGCTTTGAGCATGATTTAATATTTCATGAAAATGTCAGCAGTAACATCAAACAATACAAAGCTAAACTAAAACAAAGGCTGCATCGCCTTAGCCACTGGCCGGCTAATACTTATGATGATTTAATAAACACCTTAAATTATATTCAAAAAACCGCTGTGCCATTAACAACACTTTATACTGCCGAAAAGAGCATACCCTTATCTGATTTTCTTAATGCTTTATTACATAGTCTGCAACAGCTAGGTGTAATACAGGCTTACCAGAATGACAACGCCGGCCTGGTATTGCTTAATACTTTTGACGCGCTAAAACAAAGCATTAAATATTCAAACCCGATATTAAGCTGGCATGACTGTCGCATCTGGTTAAGCATGGCACTTGAATCACAAAACTTTACGCCCATGGGTAATAATATGGCAAATGATGGTCGAGTGCAGTTAATGACGCTAGAACAAGCCTCACACCTAAATTTTGACTGCATCGTTATTGCCGCTACTGAACCACAACACTTTCCGGGAAGTGCAAAAAATCAGCCTTTTTTCAACCAGGCTGTGCGTGCTTCTCTGGGGCTACAAACCTGGGAAACACAACGAAAACAACGCCACGAATTATTCAATCGTGTTTTGCTTTCAGCGCCTGATGTTTTATTAACTGCCTGCAATGAAGAAAACGGAGAAGAGAAACCAATTTCACCCTGGTTGGAATTACTCATCAATTTTTATCAACTAACCTATAACAGGAAACCAGATAATCTGCAGTTGCAACAACTTGTGCTGTCAAACCACATGGCAAACAGTGAAGTTTTTAATTGTGATGATGCTGAACTTCCCGAACAATCATCGCAACCTGCTCCCGACCTTCCTCAAGATTTAATTCCCCAGAGCGTTTCGGCAAGTGCCTACCAACGAATAATTAACTGCCCATACCAGTATTTCAGCGCCGATAGCTTACGCCTGAAAGCATTAGAAGAATTAACCGAGGAATTAAAAAAATCAGATTACGGTGAGCGCATCCATTTAATTTTGCAGTGTTTTCATAAGGGGCATAAACACTACGGTAAAGCATTCAGCCAACCTATAAACAATGAAAATGCTAAACAGGCAGAACAATACCTGTTTTCATTATCGATGAAAATATTTCTTGCCGATTTAGAAAATAACGTATTACACAGGAGCTGGTTATACCGCTGGCAAAAACATATTCCCGCCTATATCAACTGGCAAATCAAACATCAACAGGACTGGTCTATCTTCCTCAGCGAAGAAAACCTTGAGACCCCGCTCATCGCACCGCCATCCATGGCTCCTTGCGACATACCGTCCTTCCTGGAGCAGTGGCACAAGGATGTGCCGTTAACGAACCTAAGGATGGACATAAATGAAACCGTAAAAATCGTTGGCAGGCTCGACCGCATTGATAAAAGTAAAGAAAATAACACACACGCTATTATTGATTACAAAACCGGCAAGACCCCGCGGCAGGACGATATTGATACAGGTGAAAACGTGCAGCTTTCTATTTATGCCATGCTTGATGAAAAGGCAAACCATGTCAGTTATTTGTCAGTGGATTCTTCTTATCAAAAAGTTGAAACCAAATCCTTTTTGTCCGGCGACAAATTAGCAACAAACTGTGAACAGAACAAACAACGTTTAATTGAACTGTTTAAGCAGATGAAAAACAACGCACCCATGCATGCCTGGGGCGATGCGACGGTTTGTCGTTACTGTCATTTTTCCGGGCTGTGCCGCAAGGCGGAATGGGAAGCGTAAAAAACACGCAATGAAAAATGAAAAATGAAAAATGAAAAACGAAAAATCTTACACCACTACAAACTAAACGCAATAACACACCCTGTTTGTAAATTTTTCACTTTTCATTTTTCATTGTCCTTTCTATTTCACCGAAAACAAAGAACCATCCACGCTGTTAAAGTACACATGGTTATTATCTATTACCGCCGCTGAATAAATATTACCATCAACTTTATATTTCCAGCGCAGCTGACCTTCGCTGGTTTCTAAAGCATATAAATACCCATCGGTACTGCCTACATAAACAGTGCTTGATGCAACAGTGACCGGTGCAAAAACAGAACCTTCGGTACGGTATTCCCATTCACGCTTGCCATCTTCAGCATCATAAGCATAAATATAACCGTCTTTACTGCCAATAAAAACTTTACCGTCATAAAGAGCGGGAGATGATAACACTGGGCCAGCTGTTTTCTTAACCCAACTTTGCTGTCCGGTTTGAATATTGACTGCGTAAACATGTTTATCATCACTACCGAAGTAAACATTGCGTGAATCGACCGCAGGTGATGAATGGATTTTACCTTTTGCCTTAAACCGCCAGTATTCCTGTCCGGTATTGATGTTTACCGCAAACAAATCCCCTTTTAATGTACCGAAAAAAATGTGGTCACCATAAATGGCGGGTGAGCTATAAATTGATGACCCGGCATTAAAGCTCCATTTTCTAAAGCCTGTATTTACATCCGCAGCGTACAAACTGCCATCTTCACTGGCAAAATAAACAATGTTTTTATGAATGACAGGTGAAGAAGATATCGGACCTTTGGTTTCCAGCCGCCACTCAATTGCCCGCGTATTTTCATTAATGGCATAAAAAGTCTTATCCCAACTGCCAAGATATACAATACCATTGGAAATAGCGGGTGTCGCTTCAACATTGCCACCGGTTTCAAAACGCCATTTCATTTGCCCGGTATTTTGATCGATAGCATATAAGTGTTTATCGTTACTCCCCAGATAAATAGTTCCATTCGCTACTACGGGTGATGAATAGGTTTTATCCGGTACGCTGTATTTCCAGTTCAGACGCTCCAGCCGTGTGGGTCCAGATTCACTGTAAACAGCAGTACGATTTACATCAGCACGGAACATGCTGGTTTTGCCATTACCACAGGCAGTGAGCATTATGGTTGATGTAACAATCGCTGCTAATAAAACTTTGTTCAGTAAGTGATTATTATTTTTTATGGACACGCTAACAATTCTCCGTCTATCCAGTTATTTTTTACTATCCATCAACATTGTTATGCAAAGGGACAATAATATGATTTTTTATCAAAGGATAGACCAGTTTTAAAGTAAATTCACGACTTTAGTATTATCCATTTTTCACTGTCATCTCGACCAAAGGGAGAGATCTTATACTACGGTAGAACTGGATCTCTCCCTTCGGTCGAGATGACAGACGGTCTTTTTGGTGCTCACCGCACTATTCACTATTAACTATTCATTGCTTTACCCGCATTACATAACAATTCATAAGCAATTGTGTCGCTAAACTGTGCTACTTCATCAACGCTTAACTCATCACCCCAAAGCACAACACGGTCGCCAATGCTGGCATTCAGATCGGTCAGGTCAATGCACAGGCTATCCATTGATATACGTCCAAGCAGTAAGCTGCGCTGATTATTAATCCACACTGGTGTGCCATTTCTGGCGTGACGTGGATAACCATCGCCATAACCTGCCGCGACCACACCCATAGTTAACTCTTTATCGGCTGTATAGGTACTGCCATAACCGATAGATTCACCGGTTTTAACCGCTTTTATATCAATCAGTATCGACTCAAACTGCATCACTGCCTGCAAGCCTAGAGCAGCAGCAGAGACATCAGCAAACGGTGATGAGCCGTATAACATGATACCGGGGCGGATTATTTCAAAATGGCTTTTAGGCAGGCGCATGATGGCCGCAGAATTAGCCATACTGCAACCCACATCTATATCATTAGTTACATTAACAAAGGTCTGTAACTGTTTGTTATTTAGTGTATTATAAACATCATCTGCATTAGCAAAATGACTCATGACAAATACATTATTTACATTATTACAGTTTCGTAATTGACCAAAATAGTCGTCTAACTCATCTGGAGAAATACCGAGGCGATGCATTCCGGTATCGACTTTAATCCAGGCATCAATCGCACCGTCTTCCATGGCTCCTTGCGTCCCACCATAATACAAACATGGGCAAACATGGCCGTCCTTCCTGGACATGCGCTGAAATTGTTCCTGACAATTTTCAGCATACACTTCATCCATGGACATAACTGCTGATGAAACATTCTGCTTCAGTAGAAGATCTAGCTGCCGGTGCTGATGCACCACGGTTGATAACTTTAGTTTAGAGAATTGCTCAAGCTCAGTTGCATCACAAAAACCATGTAATACAAGAATGGGTTTGGTACAGCCATCTGCTCTTAAAGCATAAGCCTCTTCTGGCATGGCAACAGCGAACATATCGGCATCACCAAGTTGTTGTGCGACTGCCAGCAAACCATGTCCGTAAGCATTAGCTTTTACCACCGCCATTATCTGACAATCTGGTGCGAACTCTCGAACTTTATTCAGATTATGTGTTAAAGCATTACGCTTTATTGTTACCCTGGCTCGACGCCAATGTCTGCTCTTAGCAGGAGCAGACAACTCACTCATTCAAAACCATCATTGTTATACATTTCTGGAATGTAATTTTCAAATTTGGTGTATTTACCCAGAAAGGTAAGCAGTGATTTTCCGATTGGGCCATTACGTTGTTTAGCAATGATAATTTCTGCCACCCCTTTTTGCGGACTGTCTTCGTTGTACACCTCGTCACGATAAATAAATACAATTAGATCCGCATCCTGCTCAATCGCACCCGATTCACGAAGGTCGGACATTATCGGACGCTTATCCGGGCGTTGCTCAAGGCTACGGTTTAACTGAGACAGGGCGACCACCGGCACTTTTAGTTCTTTCGCCATGGCTTTTAAACTGCGTGAAATTTCAGAAAGCTCGGTCGCCCGGTTTTCGCTGTTACCATGTACCTGCATTAACTGTAAATAATCAATCACAATCAAACCCAGGCCATGCTGACGTTTTAAACGCCGCGCTCGCGCCCTGATTTCATTGGGTGATAAAGCCGGTGTATCGTCGATAAAAATTTTGGCTTCAGACAAAATATGAATGGCTGAGGTAATGCGTGCCCAGTCTTCATCGGTCAGATTGCCGGTTCGAATATGGTGCTGATCAACCCGCCCCAGTGAAGAAATCATCCGCATTGCCAGTGAATCACCGGGCATCTCCATACTGAACACAGCCACAGGGAGTTTTTCACCAATGGCTGCATTTTCCACAATATTCATCGCAAAAGTGGTTTTTCCCATTGACGGGCGACCGGCAACAATCACCAGATCGGCTTCCTGTAAACCGGTCGTCATTTCGTCAAATTTATCAAAACCGGTGGATACACCCGTGATACCGCCATCACTGTTGAATAAATGATCGATTTTATCCACAGTTTTAGACAACAGGGCTTTCATATCCTGAAAACCACCTTCACCACGCGCACCCTGCTCGGCAATGTGAAAAACTTTCTTCTCTGCCTCATCCAGTAATTCTTTACTGTCACGCCCTTCTGGCAGATATCCACTGCCACTAATATCTGTGCCTACTGCGATGAGTTGGCGCAATACCGATTTTTCTCGCACGATATTAGCGTAAGCAACAATGTTTGCCGCGCTGGGAGTATCTTTGGCTAGACGACCTAAATACAGCAGACCACCCGCCTGTTCAAGCTGATCATTTTTCTGCAAACACTGCGACAGTGTGACCGCATCAAAAGGCTCATTTCTAGATTCCAGTTCACGAATGGCAGAAAACAGCAGACGATGGTCAAAACGATAAAAATCTTCATCAACCAGCTTGTCGGCAATATTTTCCCAGGCACGATTATCCAGTAGCAAGCCACCAATTACAGCCTGCTCAGCTTCTATCGAGTGCGGCGGCACACGCAAGTTACTGGTCTGTCCGTCATACATTGGATCGGAGGTGGGAAATGGTGCCGTTTCTGCCATAAAATAGACCTGTAATAAACCTGTTAAATGAAGCTTTGATTATAAAGACCGAAGAAGGTAAGTGAAAGCCATTTTTACTTCAAAAAAACAAAAAAGGCCTGTATAAATACAGGCCTTCCAGAAGCAAACAACTGAATAGCACCGCCTTCCTGGCTCCTTGCTCCATAATTGCAAACATGGCCGTCCATCCCTGGACATAAACGAATTAAGCGTCTTCTTCACCAATGATGGTAACTTTGGCAACCGCATTAACTTCAGCATGTAAATGTAATGTGATTTCGTATTCACCTGCCTGACGTAGAGGGCCGTCTGGCAGACGTACTTCACGTTTTTCAACTTCTACGCCAGCTTCTGTAAGTGCACTGGCAATATCAACGTTACCTATAGAGCCGAATAATTTGCCTTCAGTACCTGACTTTGCGGTAATCTCAATGCTCAGTTTTTCAATGCTCTCACGGCGTTTTTCAGCGGATGACAGTGCGCCTTCTGCCAGTTTTTCAAACTCGGCTCGACGTGATTCAATTTCTGCTTTGTTAGCATCTGTTGCTACTTTCGCTTTACCCTGAGGTAATAGAAAGTTGCGTGCAAAACCGGCTTTTACGTTAACCAGATCACCAATACCACCTAAACGATCAATTTTTTCAAATAAGATGACTTCCATCTTTCTAACCTCGTATTTTAAATTCTATGTGTGTAAATGTTATGTAGGTTCTTTATGTAATAGTAGGGTGGATAAGTGAAATGCATCCACCTTTCATCGCAATATCTCGGTGGATGCGTTTCACTTATCCACCCTACCGTAGCATCGAAACCCGTCAAAACAAAATTGACGAAGTACTAGCTTTATACAGTTTTTGTTAATCGCTGCCGTATATCCAGCCATGGATCTGCCAAACTCGCTAAAACAAGCAACAGCAGAAACTGTGGCACAAAAAACATGATTACATAAACAACCCATAACCAGGTACCATTCAACTGCCGTATATTTATTGCTGCATGCAATAATGACAAGGCCTGCATTCCATACAGGACAAAAACAATCGTCACCATTGCAATGGCAAACACACTGTTTGTCAGCATTGCCATTAACATGATGAGAACAGCTATTAAAGCAGCAAGTTTCCCCAGATTCAAACTCTGAAATTCTTGGGCAAAACCACCCGGATTATAATAAACGGCTTGCCACCAACGCCCTAATAACAGGCTTAATATGGTACCAAACATGATACTGCCGGCAAATAATCCAGGCAAAAAGGCAATAATCCAGTCTTGTGTCTGCTTTAATTGTGCCAGACTAAATTGATCAGACTGCTGCGCTAATTGTGCAACCATGCGATCCAGCGGTTCACGCCAGAGTTCACCGAAATTCGGGAACAGCATATAAATCAGCACAATGGCAAACAAACTGATAGCAGTCAGCACCTGCAGGCTAAAGGCAAGTGACACGGTCTGTCGCAATACCATTGCCATCAGCCAGGCCGGTAACCACACTAGCAAGACAAATATGACTGCCACCTGTGGTGTTGCAAAAATCAGGTATGAAAATATTGCCGCACCCAGTGATGACAAAGCCGTGGTTATTAAACCACTTTTCGGGCCATGTACCAGCGTCATCAATACAATCGCTGCCGCGCTAATCCATGCAGCTGGCGGTATCATCAGACCAAAAACGGCCATTGATGCGGCAACCAGGGCCGCCTGACTTTGGCCTTTTAATATAAATCTTGCCAGAAATAACACTTGAGGCACCAATGCTTAATTATTAGTAACTATTCAGCGTATTAGGTAAATAGTCTGTAGCTGTTTAGGGGTGAAAGTGGATTATTAGGTAAATAGCATCAACCCCTAAACAGACTAAATACCTACAGACTAAACCCCTAAAAAAAACAGACTAAACCCAAAAAATCAATAACCTGCGTCCTTTTTATAAATTACGCTGAGTAGTTACAATTATTAATTGTGGCTATCCGTATAAGGAATAAGCGCAAGATAACGTGCAACTTTAACTGCTTTAGTTAACTTGCGCTGGTATTTTGCTTTGGTACCGGTAATACGTGCAGGTACAATTTTGCCACTTTCTGAAACAAAAGCTTTAAGCAATTCCAGGTCTTTGTAATCTACGTCAGTAATGCCTTCTGCAGTAAAACGACAATAACGTTTACGTCTAAAATTAGCTGCCATTTTCTTCCCCTACTCTGCCGCTGGTGCTGAAGATACTGCTGGTGCAGCATCCGAATTATCATTATCCTTCACTTCTGCCTTATCTTTTTGGGCTACCGCCGACTCTTCCTTAGCCGCCGATTCTGCACGCGCTGCTGCACGCTCTTTTGCAGCACGTTCTGCGGCTGATTTTTTATCAGCTACATCTTCTTCATTTTTTGCTTTTGCCAGTGCTGACATATCAGTAACAGCTTCATCACGTTTAAGAATCAGGCTACGAATAACCGCATCGTTAAATCGAAACGCGGTTTCAATTTCATCACGCACAGCCTGATCACACTCAACGTTTAATAGCACGTAATGAGCCTTGTGAATTTTATTGATTGGGTAAGCTAACTGGCGACGACCCCAGTCTTCTAATCGGTGTACTTTACCGCCATTTGATTCTACCGTTGCTTTATAACGGTCGATCATTGCAGGTACCTGTTCGCTCTGGTCAGGATGCACCAGAAATACGATTTCGTAATGTCGCATGTTTTTCCTCTCGGTTAAAGCCCCCCATGTTTTGTGGTGGAGCAAGGGATTGTATTCAAATTGTAGGGCGCGAATTATAGACTTAAGCGGGGCTTAAGTCTATAACAATGAAAAGTGAAAAATGAAAAATGAAAAATGTTTTTAAATCAATAGCTTATTGAGAAACTACGGAACACCTTGTTTTTTGTTTGTTCATTTTTAATTTTTCACTTTTCACTTTTCATTTTTCATTACGATCTGCGCCAGATCGTCTTCCCTTCCTTGTCTTCCAGCACAACACCCATGACATCTAATTCATCACGTATGCGGTCTGCCGTTGCCCAGTCTTTATTATCTCTGGCAGTGTTTCTGGCTGCAATCAAGGCATCAATATTTTCACCATTGTCGCTCTCACTGACTCCGGCGTGCAAAAACTGCTCAGCATCCACTTCCAATAACCCTAATATATTAGCCAGTTTTCTGAGCACTGCTGCCTTTTGATTTGCAGCTTTTTCATCGACATCACGCAGCCGATTGACCTGGTTCGCCAGATCAAACAATATGGCTAATGCTTCCGGCGTATTAAAATCATCGTCCATCGCCTGTTTAAATTTTTCTATCGCAGGATCACATCCATCAACACTTGCTGGTATCTCAAGACCACGCAAGGTATTGTATAAACGTGATAAAGCTGTTCTTGCATTATCGAGCAACTGGTCTGAATAATTTAACGGGCTGCGGTACTGGCTAGCCAGTACAAAATAACGAATTTCCTCGCCTTTATATAACTTCAAAATTTCACGCACAGTGAAAAAGTTATTTAACGACTTGGACATTTTTTCGTCATTGATACGAACAAAACCATTGTGCATCCACAGATTAACGAAGGTTTCTCCAGTAGCCGCTTCTGACTGTGCTATTTCATTCTCATGGTGCGGGAACTGTAAATCCTGGCCACCGCCGTGAATATCAAAATGATTACCCAGGCAGCAGGTTGACATTGCTGAGCATTCGATATGCCAACCAGGGCGACCTTTACCCCAGGGCGAATCCCAGGATGGCTCACCTGGTTTAGCCGCTTTCCACAGTACAAAATCCAGTGGGTCATCTTTGCGTTCATCAACCGCTACGCGCTCTCCAGCACGTAAGTCTTCCAGTTTTTTGCCGGATAATTTGCCGTAACCAGAAAAGGCACTAACATCGTAATAAACATCACCCTGATAGTTATCGCTGCCTTCTTCTGCCTCGTTATCACCCTGGGTGGTGTAGGCATATCCCTTGTCAATCAAGGTTTGTATCATGTCGATAATATCCGGCATGGACGCAGTCGCCCTTGGTTCTTCATCTGGCGCTAACACGCCCAACTGTGCCGCATCTTCATGCATTGCCTGTATAAAACGCTCGGTTAAGTATGAAAAATCTTCGCCATTTTCATTAGCACGATTAATAATCTTGTCATCAATATCGGTAATATTACGCACATAAGTCACATCAAAACCGCTGTAACGAAGGTAACGTGTCACCGTATCAAACACCACCAGCACACGGGCATGCCCCAGATGACACAAATCGTAAACCGTCATGCCACAGACATACATTTTTATCTTACCGGGCGTGATTGGCTTAAAAACTTCTTTCTTTCTGGTCTGGCTGTTGTGTATCTTTAGCATAGGTTTGTTACGATGAATAAAATGATGGCGAATATTACCCTATTCCACCAGCGGCTGCTTCATCGACAAACCAGACATCAGGTTCAACCAGACTCACGGGTAGCACTTCGCTCTCAGTTAGTTTTTTCAATGCTTCATGTTTATTGCCGCCGGTAGCTATTACGATAACTTCATCGGCATTTTTGAGTGTGTTTAAACCTAGTGATATACGTTCCGATGGTGGCTTGGGTGCATCATATACCGGTACAGCACTGTGCAAGTCGTCGAGTGCAGCATTACCCGGAAACAGGCTTGCGGTGTGACCGTCTTCACCCATGCCTAATACCACAATGTCCATGCCTGCTGTTGTATCAAGCAGTGCCGCATAGCTTCGAGCACCCTGCTCCGGGCCGATTTCTGCGGGTATGGGGTGAAATTTTTTATCTGTGCTTTTCTGTTGTGAAAATAATTTAGCACTAATCATGGTGTCGTTGCGCTCGCTATGGCCAACCGGGTAACAACGTTCATCGCCAGGATACCAGTGGATATTTTTCCATGGCAGTGGTTTTTCTGCGAGCAGTTCCAGACAGCGGGCGGGCGTACTACCACCAGGTAACACCACATGACATAAACCTTTTTCCGTGACACAGGCTTTGATCTGCTGAAAAAGATAATCAGCGACTGCCTGGGCAACGGCTTCAGGGTTTGTATATACGTTGAAGTTCTTTATCATGATTGCTTTTAATTACCGTACATAAGTTGTATAAGTCTGCCTTTCATCTGACTAATAGTGTCAAATATAGAATGGCTGATTTCGACACAAAAGAGAAGTTGGCAGTCGGCAGTTATCAGTCGGCAGTAAAAGCAAAACCATAGTTTGTGCTACACAGCCTGCGGCTTTTAGGTTATTTTGTTTTTAACTGCAAACTGATAACTGCCGACTGCCAACTTCCCTTAATGACCGGAACTCAGTCTTTCGTTCTATGAGTAAACCTGAAACATTTTGTCAGGTTAAGGCTGAGCTATTTTAAGCTGTTGGCTTGTGCCAGCCGCCAACACAATCTTTGGTTAGTTCATCCATCGCTGGAATATCCCAGGTGCCTGCACGATAACGCTCAATTGAAACACGGCTTTGCCATGCCTCAAGAATCGGCTCAACGATTTCCCATGATGCTTCAACTTCATCGGCGCGTGAAAACAGGGTGCCATCTCCAATAAGTACGTCATGCATTAATATTTCATAAGCATCGGCGACTTCTTCTGTATCATCAGCATAAGGTGCGCGCATGACCATTTCTTCGTTATCAGTGGTGAGACCCGGTTTTTTTGCATTCAAACGTAATACCACACCGCCTTCTGGTTGCAAACGAAATACCAGAGCATTGGCTGCCGGCACTGAAGCATGGCTGTCAAATAAATTGAATGGTGGTTTGCGAAAACGGATCATGACTTCGGAGGCTTTTGATTTTAACCGTTTTCCCGACCAGAGGATGAACGGCACGCCCTGCCAGCGCCAGTTGTCTATGTAGAAACGGACTGCGGCGAAGGTTTCTGTTGCAGAATCCGGCGATACGTTTTCTTCTGACACATAGGCCGGTAAAGATTCACCATCGATGGCACCGGATGCATATTGTGCCGACACGGTTTGTATTTTGATCTGTTCCGGTTTGATACTGCGTATGGCACGCAGGACTTTCATTTTTTCATCACGTACTGCATCGGCGGTAAATTCAACCGGTGGTTCCATTGCCACCAGTGTCATCATCTGCATCAGATGACTTTGAATCATGTCACGCAAGGCACCCGATTTTTCATAATATTTAGCACGGTATTCTACGCCCAACGTTTCGGCGGTTGATATCTGAATATGATCAACGTAATTACGATTCCACAACGGTTCCATAATACTGTTAGCAAAGCGGTACACTAGCAGGTTCTGCACACTTTCTTTGCCAAGATAATGGTCAATGCGGTAGATTTGATCTTCTTTAAATACGGACTGTAATTCTTTGTTTAACGCGCGAGCGCTTGCCAGATTATGTCCAAACGGTTTTTCGATTACCAGCCGGCGGTAACCTTCATCTTCATTGGCAAGACCCACTTTATGCAGCCCCTGCGTGACCTTGCCATACCATTCGGGAGGAATGGCACAATAGAACATGGCATTTTTTTTACCATCAAGCATGACCAGTGCTTCGGCAAGACGCTGGTAGGTTGTTTCATCAGCAAGATCACCCGGCACCATGATTAGACGCGAAAGAAATCTTTTCCACCTGCCTTTATCTTCGACAATCTCAGGTAAAAATTCCTGCATACCTTCACGCACCAACTTAAGCCATACTTCTTCAGTGCGGTTGTTGACTACGCCGATAATTTTGCTATCGTCATGCACCAGGCCGCAACAAAGCATACGTACCAGTGCCGGCATCAATTTACGTTTGCTCAGATCGCCGGTAACACCGAAGATGACGATGTTAGTCGGGTCGGCAGTTTCAATTTCCTGTTCAGCGGTTAGCATTATAATTACGAATTACTATAACTTCCAGATATCTTCATTGTATTCCTTCATGGTTCGGTCTGTTGAAAAATATCCGCTACACGCTGTGTTAAGTATGCTTTTG
>CAYQXD010000018.1:0-27871 GCA_964421315.1 uncultured Thiotrichaceae bacterium
AAAGTATTGTGAAGCAAGCGACCTGACCCCTAAATAAATACTAAATAAATATTCTGACCCCTAAGTATTTCCTAAATATTTAACACCAGTTAAATTATTGAGAGGCGAATAACATGGCTACCTTAACTGTACGAATACCCGCTGATAAGCATGGACGTTTAAAAGCATTGGCGTAACATAGACATGTGAGTGTAAATAAATTAATTGAAGAGCTATCAACGCAAGCACTTGCTGAATTTGATAGTGAGGTAAGATTTCGTGCACTAGCAGCGAGTGGAAATATTGAAAAAGGATTAAAGCTGCTTGATAAGCTTGATGCTCATTTTTCTAAATGACGGCTAACGTATCAATTAGCTAAAGCGGACGTAAAAAACACGCTGCTTAGTAAGGGCGGTTATGTATAAAAGAAACAGGAACTAACTATATGAAAATTGATCCTGTCACCAATCCACAGGATAAACTTCCACCTATTCTTAAAAAGAACTTAGACCGAAATTTATGTGTCTGTAATGAGGTTCTTAAGATGGATATTATCAATGCCATAGTAAACGGGGCTACAACAGTGGCAGAAATTAAAAAACAGACCTATGCCACAATGGGAACTGGCTGTTGCACTCAACAGGTAGAGTGGTTGATTGAGTGTATTTGCTCGCCAGAAGCGGAGTAAATAGAAATAGGGGTCAAGTTGCTTGCTTCGTAATACTTTTTTATTTTTATTTAAGCTCTTGTCATACCGGATTGAAACGAATAGCGTTTTTAAAGTGCGCAAGTTCTAAAGCCTGCAAATACATCATTTCTGTCAGCACCATAATAATTACGCCATGTGTTGCGAATCATCCGCGAGCGTGTTGTCCATGCACCACCGCGTAATACTTTAGTCTGGCCGAACAAAGGCTGTGAATAATCCTGATACATATCGGCGTTAAACCCGGGGTAGGGGTTAAAGGTATCGGCTGTCCACTCCCAGACATTACCTACCATCTGGCGGCAGCCAAAGGCGCTGTCTCCTGCTGGCAATGCGCCAACATCAATGCTGCACATGGCGCGAGAATTCATGTTGGCGTGATTTTCGGTTAGCGTTTCATTGCCCCATGGATAGACTCTTTTTTCGTTGATATTTACTGGTGAACCAGAGGCGGCCATTTCCCATTCTGCTTCGCTGGGTAAACGACGATTCGCCCAGCGACAATAAGCGCTGGCTTCATACCAGTTAATGTGAATGACAGCAGCGTGCGGGCGTATGGGTTGCCATTGGTCGAAGTGTTTGATTAACCAGTTATCGTTAGCATCTTTTTTCCAGCCATTGGGTGTTGTTGTGTTGTTTTTTTGTAACCAGTCCCAGCCTGCTTCGTCCCACCATATTTGTTTGTGATAACCTCCATCATCTACAAATTCGGCATATTGCTGGTAACTAGTGGCGGCTCGCGCAATAGCGAATGGTTTAATGGTTACTGGGTGCAACCATTTTTCATTATCGAAGCAGAAGTTTGTTTTTTCACTGGCACCAAGTAGATAGCTGCCACCTTCAATTTCAACATCTCCATCCAGCGGTCCTGCATTGTAGGCAGTATCGTTTAAAACAATATTGCCCAATACAGGTGACGGGTAATTTAATGTGCATCGGGTATAGGTAAAGGCTTCGGTGTGCATGTCTTCATGAAATACGGCATAACGTGTGAGATAAGTATCCAAAGCATTGACTGTATCGCTTTGCAGGCGAGTTATAATGCCATCGTGTACCTGCTGCATATAGGTTTTGGTTTCATGCAGTGATAACAGTGGTAAGTTCCAGCGGTCTTCATGTGCAATATTGATTGAGTCGTAAAGCTGGTCGGCATTACTGAGGATAGAATTTTTACCATCAAGGTGACGTAGTAACCAAAACTCATAAAAATAAGCAACGTGGCCAATTTCCCATAACAGTGGGTTAACGATATCAAGCTGAGGGCCGATGATCTGCTGTTTATCCAGCCCGTCAACAAGTTCAAGCGTGCGTTTTCTTGCATCTTTTATATCGTCAATTAATGTTTTTACCGTTTTTTTTGTGATGTTTGTTTGTGACATGTTTTGGCTATAACTCAGCGTTTAGTACAAATGAGCTGTAACTGCTTAAGATTACCCCTAAAACCCGCCATTTTTTAACGAAGAAATGGCGGGTTTTAGGGGTAAGCTGTGTAGTTACACTTTGTTTTTGGTTTATTATAGGAATATGCACATAGGAATAATAACACCTGCAGCAGTCAAATCACTAAACGGAAATCGTGCGACAGCCAATCGCTGGGCAGGTTTTTTAAGACAGTTGGGGCATAAGGTCAGTATCAGCGTTAATTGGGATGGTAGTGCCTATGATTTACTGGTGGCGTTACATGCCTGGCGCAGTGCGCAGTCGATTTCTGCATTTAAACAACAATATCCGGATTTACCACTGGTACTAGCGATGACCGGTACGGATTTGTACCGTTTTATAAACAGCCATCCTGAATCGACGCTGGCATCCATTTACTCTGCCGACAGGCTGGTGACACTGCATAGTCTGGCAAAAAAAGTTTTGCCAGAAGATGTGCATAACAAAGTCCATGTCATTCACCAGTCGGCAGTGGCTTTACCCAAAACGTCAAATCACTCAATAAAATATTTTGATATCTGTGTCGTGGGACATCTACGTGCAGAAAAAGATTCCATGCGTGTTGCCTATGCAGTGAGGGCTTTGCCAGAAAGCAGTCGTATTCGCGTCTTGCATTTTGGTAAAGCCCATAATGAAGAATGGGCAAACATGGCGATGGAGGAAATGAAAAACAATCCACGCTATCACTGGTTTGGTGAAGTACCACACTGGAAAATCAGGCGTGCTTACGGTTCCTGTCATTTGATGGTATTGCCTTCTGTGATGGAAGGAGGTGCCAACGTAATATCAGAAGCAACGGTAGCAGGGTTACCGGTGATTGCTTCAGACATCGATGGTTCGGTTGGCTTGCTGGGTGAAGATTATGCCGGGTATTTTCCGGTGAAAAATACGCAGGCACTGCGTGCGTTATTATTAAAAGCGGAGGCCGACCCGGTATTTGTAGCGCGGCTGGAACAACAATGCAAACAGCGTGCCAAACTATTTATCCGTGAAACGGAGAAACAGGGCTGGACGGATTTACTGAAGGGTATGGGTTTGTAGTGATGTTGAGATAAAATGATTTTAAAAGCTTTGGTCCGCGAATAACGCAAAGTACGCGAAAAAAGCAAAATAAACAGAATTGTTTTATTTTTAAATTTTTGCGTCTTTCGCGCTGTTCGCGGACTAAAAGGCTTTAAGCTGTTAAAGTAACACTTTCAACATTACTGGTATCATCAGTCACTTCACCAATGATTGCACTCACTGGATAACCTAAGTCCTTTAGTTCAGCTAAACATACGTTAGCATTGTTAGCCGGAATTGCAGCCAATAAGCCGCCAGAGGTTTGTGGATCAAATAGCAAAGGAAAATGTTTATGCTCACGTAACTTGCCAGGGTCTTTTATTGCTCGTCGCAGTCTTACATTCTGTTCCTGTAATGAACTGAAGATACCTGCCTCAATCATTTCCAGTGCGCCTTCCATAACCGGCAAGCTGCTTAAATTCAGTGTGACACTTTTGCCGGAAGAACGTGTCATTTCAACAAGATGGCCGAGCAGGCCAAAACCGGTGACATCGGTGCAGGCAGTTGCGCCGTGCTTATGCATACAGAAACCGGCGGCCTGATTCGATAACAACATGCTTTTTAAAGCAGCATCAATCCAGCGACCTTTGGCTTTGAGTCGCATGTCTGCTGCAAACAGTGTGCCTGTGCCTAATGCTTTGGTAAGAATGAGAACATCACCAACCTGCATGCCTGATTTTCGCATCACCTGATTACGATCTGCCAGGCCGGTGACGGATAAGCCAAACGACAATTCAGCGCCTTCACTGGAATGACCGCCAACCAGTGCGGTGTTGCTGGCATTTAACACCTCCAGCGCGCCGGACATTGTCTGGAATAACTGGTCTTCAATCTGGGTTTCAATGCCGTAGGGAATGGTGGCTATCGCCATTGCCGATTGCGCCTCGGCACCCATGGCAAAGATATCACTGAGTGCGTGATTAGCGGCGATTTGTCCAAAAATGTACGGGTCATCAATAAAACTGCGGAAGTAATCCACGCTTTGGACCACCAGTTTACCCGCAGGCACTTCGGTGACAGCGGCATCATCCGGGTCAGCCAAACCAATGATGACATCATCACGGCTGATGGGTTGCAGGCGATTGATCACGCGCGATAAAACCGTACTACCCACTTTTGCGCCACAACCACCACAGCGCATAGCGATGGCGGATATCTCATGTAATGTTTGTTTGTCTGCCATTGCCTTATTGAATAGTGGGGCTTCTTCTTGTTTCATTTCCGGCAGTTTATTAAATTTGTCCATAAAACGGCGGTCAATCCAGTCTTTAATGTTCCACAACCAGGCCCCTTGCAGTGACCAGTTACCCCTTGATGCAATGGCGTATTTGTCCCCCGTACTAATGAGGCCAAGAAAGTTTTTTTGTGGGGTGAATCTTTTTAAAGGTTCATTTTGTACCGCTCGAGCAAGGTTATGTGCCAGTGGTAGACCCTGACGAACCGCAAACACGCCGGATTTTTCACGAGGGTGATTGATTACCGCTGCAATATCACCTGCCGCAAAAATGTTTTCATGTGAAGTTGATTGCAGGCAGTCATTTACCGCGATAAAACCTTTTTTATCGACAGCCAGCCCGGTTTTGGCTAACCATGGTGGTGCAGTTGCATTGGTGACCCAAAGCACAGCATCAGCAGGGTAGGTTTGCCCATTACAATCTATTAACTGGTGTTGCTGAACTTGTTCGATGCGGTGATTGTTGTGTATTTTAATATTGCGTTGCTTAAGAAAACACTTAAAACGTTTTCTGACCTGTTTGTTGTGTGTCGGCAAAATGGTATGGCTATCGCAATACAGGTCAAATTTTAAAAAATCATTTGGTTGATTTTTTTGTGCTAATAAATGGTGTAGCCGAAACTGTGTTGCCAGTGCCATTTCAACACCACCAGCACCACCACCAACAATAGCAAGGTGGAAATCTTTATCAGTGGTATTAATGACGCTACTGACCAGTTCATCCCATTGTGTTAAAAAACGGTCAATAGGTTTAACCGGTAAAGTATATTTTTCTGCACCGGGTACATGCAACGTGCCCGGCTTTGAGCCTATATTGATTGAAGCAAAATCATAATGAATCGATGGCCGACCGTTGCAGAAAATTTGATTATTTTTTAAATCTATATCATTAACTTCTGCATGGTAAATACGTGCTTTGGCAAATTGTGCTAATGGCCGCAAATCGATGTGTGCTTCGTCATACTGGTAATGTCCGGCAATATAACCGGGTAACATGCCGGAGTAGGGCGTGTGTAAATCACGGGTGATCAGAGTAAGTCTTAACCCCGGTACCGGGTGCATGGCAAAATATCTCAGCACAGACAAGTGGCTGTGGCCACCGCCAATGAGCACAAGATCTTTAATAACCGGTATTGTGTTGGTCTTATTCATGCAGGCAGGATATTTAACCCTGTTTTTATTATTATGAAAGCACCTAGCTTACACGTTGAGCAAGCTGTATTACAGTGGAGTAATGTAAAATTAACCTGATGGGGTTTAAGGTTATCGAATGATAATGTTGCGGCACAATCTCGTTTGCGATATGGTTGTTTGCACATTGGCTAGTTATAAACGACAGGTTAAACAGGGGTAGGGTGGATAAGCATAGCGTATCCACCGGTACGCTAGTCTACATAAGAGGGAGTGCCGTAGAGAAATGATCGAGCCATTTTCACAACGTTATCAATTTTTTGATCAGCATCCGGAGCTTGCCAATTTTCGCGCAGATATAATCCAGGGTTTGTCTGCGCCTGAATCTTATATCCTGCCAAAATATTTTTACGATGAAGCCGGTTCACGGTTGTTTGAAAAAATCTGTAGCACGCAAGAGTATTACCCAACGCGCACAGAAGTTAGCATTATCCGCGATAATATTGATGATATCGTTGACGTTCTAGGCAGGGATTGTCTACTCATAGAGCCGGGTAGTGGTGATAGTTATAAAGTACGTTTATTACTGGATGCACTCAGACCCATTGCTTATTTACCTATTGATATTTCAAAACGCTATCTACAGGATGAAGCACAAAAACTTGCCGCAGAATTTACCTGGTTAAACGTGCATGCGGTGTGTGCAGACTTTACCGGTAAACTGGAGTTGCCCTACCATGTAACATCTGCCAACAAAGTGGCTTTTTTTCCCGGCTCAACCATAGGTAATTTTTTACCGGAGCAGGCTGTCACCGTGTTAGATGAAATCAGGAAAATGGTTGGCACAGATGGTGGCCTTTTAATTGGTGTGGATTTACAGAAAGAGTCAGCCATTTTAAACGCAGCTTACAACGATAAAAAAGGTTTTACTGAGCAGTTTAATAAAAACTTGCTGGTTCGAATAAACCGAGAATTGGGTGCGAACTTTAATATTAAACAATTTAAGCATCTGGCTTTTTTTAACAAAGAAAAACACCGCATTGAAATGCATCTTGTTAGCCTGCAGCAACAGGTGATTCGTATTGGTGAGCATGTTTTTCAATTTAAAAAAGATCAGTCAATCCTTACCGAGTATTCGCATAAATACACGGTAGAACATTTTGAAAAACTGGCCGAACAAGCCGGCTTGCAGCGGGTAAAAACCTGGCTTGATGAAAACCAGCTGTTTAGTGTGCATTATTTTCGTGTTATTAAATAAATAGAGGCTTTTGCACGAGTAGTGCCACATTCATGTGGCTCCTCCATCCTTTGGTTTGTGTAAAGCTTTCTATTAAATAAGGAGATGTTCATGTCTGTAGTGAAACTGTTATTGTTTAGTATGCTGTTATTAACTCAGCTTAATGTTTACGCACAATCTGAAAGTCAAACCAGAGAGTTCGTTTTTACCGCCATCCCCGATCAAGATGAAACTAAACTACAGCAACGTTTCGGAAAGGTTGCAGCCTATCTTGAAACGCAATTAGGTGTCAGCGTTAAATACATCCCGGTTAAATCTTATGCTGCAGCGATATCGGCGTTTCGCAATAATCAGGTACAGTTGGCATGGTTCGGAGGACTGTCCGGGGTCAAGGCGCGCGATCTGGTCAGCGGATCAGAAGCACTGGCGCAGGGCATTGAAGACCAACAGTTTGAAACTTATTTTATTGCAAACACAGCAACCGGTTTACAGTTTTCAGATACCTTTCCCGGAGGCATTCGTGACAAAGTATTTACGTTTGGCTCTAAAGGCTCAACCTCGGGTCGTTTAATGCCTGAATATTATGTGCGTGAATATTTTAAGTCTTCACCCAAAGAAGTGTTCTCACGAGTCGGTTTTAGTGGCGATCATAGTCGCACCATTGCACTGGTGCAGTCAGGCGCGTATGAAGTCGGCGTGGTTAATTTTAAAGTCTGGCAGAGTGAAAAGCAGCAGGGAAAAATTGACAGTAATAAAGTGTCTGTTATATGGAAAACGCCGACTTATCCTGACTACCAATGGAGCGTACGCGGTGATGTAAACAATACCTGGGGCAAGGGGTTTAAGGAGAAAATTCGACAGGCATTACTGGCGATGAACGACGCTGATTTGTTAGCCGCTTTTCCACGTAGCGGCTTTATTCCTGCCAGCAATGAAGATTATAAACCGATTAAGAATGTAGCAAAAGAAATTGGTCTTATTGATTAGATGCTATTAATTTTTGTATAAGTATTCCTGATTAGCCATAATATTCAGCCTAACTTAAAGACCTTAGTTCGTAAAATTATATTCATTACTGTCATCTCGGCCAGAGGGAGAGATCTTGAACTACCGTGGTATAAGATCTCTCCCTCTGGTCGAGATGACAGTAGCAAGTTAAAATGTTGCTTTACAATGAAAATATAAATATAGCTGGCTTTCATGGCAAATACTTATGCAAAAATTCATGCTTCGCTTGCCGGGATGAAGGATGCAACCATGTCATTTTCCTTTGAGCTAAAATCCACCACGCTGCGTTATAAGGACATTGATGTCTTAAGTAATATCAACCTGTCTATCAAATCCGGTGAACATGTAGCGTTGCTTGGCAAAAGCGGGGCAGGTAAGTCGACGCTGTTAACTACCTTATATCAGCAGCAGCAAACGTATTGTGCGCTGGTGCCACAGAATGTTGCTCTGGTTGAAGCGTTAAGCGTTTTTCACAATGTGTACATGGGTCAGCTTAATCAGCATAATACATTAACTAACCTGTTAAACCTGCTCTGGCCTCAGCGAAAACAAGTAGCGAAAGTCAGGCAACTTCTTAAATCACTTGAACTGGATGAAGTGCTTTTTAAATCAACTGGTGAGTTATCCGGTGGCCAGAAGCAACGTGTTGCCATTGCCCGGGCTCTGTTTCAGGGCAACCAGGTATTGCTTGGTGATGAACCTATTTCTGCACTTGATTCGGTTTTAGCAGAAAAAGTTATGCAGTTACTTCATGCTCAACATAAAACTGTAGTGCTGGCAATGCATGACGTTGACATGGCTTTGTGTTTTGCAGACCGCATAGTGGGTCTTAAAAATGGTGCCATCGCCATAGATCAACCGGCAAAGGGTTTGTCCGTAGATGATTTACAATTTTTATACCTGTCATGAACAAACCTGCGCTGTTTGTTTATCCTCGATCACGCGCAGTAAAAACCAGTCTGCTGTTTATTTTTATTGCACTGGTTTGTCTCTTGTTTGCAGATATTGCCATCACCACATTGTATCCGTGGCAGGAGATGAAACGTCTTGCCGCTGGACTGTTAAGCCCTGACTTTAGCGATGTCAGGAACATAACCCATGCCTTGATGCAAACCCTGGCATTCGCTTTTTTAGGCGTAAGCATTGGTGCTGTTTTTGGTTTTGTGCTGGCACTGGTTTTTGATTATCGTCTGGTTCACATGAGCTGCGCGGTATTGCGTTCTGTCCACGAACTGTTCTGGGCATTAATTTTTTTACAGTTTTTTGGTCTGCACCCTTTAACCGGCGTGCTTGCCATTGCCATTCCATTTTCCGCTATCTGCGCCAAAGTGTATGCAGAAATTCTGGAGGAGGCAGATCGTTCGCCTTATAATGCCTTGCCATCAGGAAGCGGTACAGTTAGCCGTTTTTTTTATGCGCGGCTGCCGCTGGTATGGGTGCATTTTAAAAGCTACACACAGTACCGGCTTGAATGCGGCTTACGTACCAGTACAGTATTAGGTTTTATCGGCCTGCCAACGCTGGGTTTTTATCTTGAGGTGTTTTTTAAGCAGGGTTTGTACTCACAGGCAGCTGCACTGTTATTTACCTTTTATATTCTGATTGCAAGCATACGCTGGTGGTTGCGGCCGCGCTTGTTACCGGTTTATCTTATTGCCTCCATTTATTTGTTATTACCGGATGCTGTTGATATTGACTGGAGCAATGTAAAACGCTTCTTTAGTGAAGACATTATTCCCTATCCTGTTCGCATGGCCGATAGCAGCTTTGCTGCCATACAGGGTTTGTTCACATGGTTAGATGAATTATTCTGGACACAGGCATTTGATGGCATTATTCAAACCCTGGTATTAACTCAGATAGCACTGGTATTAAGCGGTATGCTGGCGCTGGTTCTATTTCCGCTCATTACCAGCCATTTTCAGGGTTTTGTCGGGCAAAAACTAGGGCACGGCTTTCTGGTGATATTACGTTCTACTCCGGAGTATTTACTGGCTTACATTTTTCTTACATTATGGGGGCCGTCTATGCTGCCAGCGGTGATTGCATTGATGTTGCACAATGGTGCCATCATCGGTCATTTGTGCGGGCGTTATGCCAACGAGATTGTATTGCCGAATAATCCGGTTAAAGGTTTGAACCTTTTTGCCTGGGAAATCGTGCCGCGAATATACCCGCAGTTTCTAGCCTTTCTGTTTTATCGCTGGGAAATTATCTTTCGTGAAACCGCTATTCTCGGCATGTTAGGTATCTATACACTGGGCTTTTATGTCGACAGTGCATTTGAGGAAATCCGCTTTGACCGGGCAATGGTGTTGATTGCTATTACCGCATTAATAAATATCGGTATTGATAGTTTGTCTCGTCGTATTCGACGTTATTTACGATTAAAAACAACTGTGCAGTGTGGTTAGTAAACAGTAGATAAAATACCTTTACTTTGAAGGTGGTGGTTATAGAATTGGCTTTTCCCCTGCCCCTGCCAAAGAGGATGTTTAAAAGACTGGCAGAATGATTTGCAGCCTCTCGTAAGCCTTGAACTTATCGAGAGCCCTGACAGAATAATTTTTTTAATTATCCAGCACAAACCTCACTTTTGTGGCAATTTCTTCATGATTATAGGGTTTCCTTAAAAGATTTTCCTTAAATCGTGCCTGTCCATTTCGAGAAAGTGTTTTACTTGAATAGCCTGAGGTCAATAACACTTTCAGTTGTGGATTAAGGATGACGGCCTGTTCAGCCAGCTCATAGCCATTTATGCCACCGGGCATGACGATATCACTGAACAGCAGATCTATTTCAGGCTGTTTTTCAATAATTTGCAAAGCCTGCTTGCCTGTCGAAGCCGTAAAAACTGTGTATCCCCGCATTGTCAGATATTCTTGCGCCAGTGATAACAAGGCTTCTTCATCATCTACTACAAGCACTGTTTCCTGTCCTTCGGGTAGCTGGGACTCAACGATAGTAAAACCACGCTGCTCTTCATGTATATTTGTTGAGCGCGGCAAATAACAGCGAAACGTGGTGCCAATTCCTACTTCTGAATAAATTTTTATATGCCCTTTTGAGCGCTGGATAAAACCAAACACCATGCTCAAGCCTAATCCTGTTCCTTTACCCCGTGGCTTGGTACTGAAGAAAGGTTCAAACACATGCTCCTGTTCATCAGCAGTCATGCCGATACCCGTATCATTCAGCGAAAACTCTACATATTCACCAGGTGTAACCGCAGGGTTCATTTTTGCATATGCAGCATCCAGTATTTTATTGGACGTTTCAACGGTTAACTTCCCCCCCATGGGCATGGCATCCCGGGCATTAAGCGTTAAGTTCAGTACGGCATCTTCAAAATCTGCTGAATCTATATCGGTTAACCATAAATTATTTTTTAATTGCAGTTCAACTTCTACTTCAGGTGTCACAGAACGAATGAGCAAGCTATCCATATCGCGAATTACACGGTTTATATCTGTCGGTTTCGCCTGTTCACTCTGTTGTCGAGAGAAACCCAGTAATTGCTTTGTTAAATCAGCAGCCCGTTGAGCTGCTTTATTTGCCGTATCAATCCGCTTCAGTGCCTTATCATCATTTATAACCATGCGTTTAAGAAGGCTAAGGTTACCAATGATTATCCCCAGAATATTATTAAAGTCGTGAGCAATACCGCCTGCCATCTGACCAATTGCATCCATTTTCTGGGATCGGCGCAAGGCTTCTTCTGTCTGCCTTTGCTCTGTAATATCTTCTACAACCTCAATAAATCCTTTATTGAAACCATGTTCATCCTGAATCGGAAACGCTCTGATTTTAACGAAAAAGAATGAGCCATCGTCATGGTTTTGCCAGCGGGCTGTCGTTTCCCTGGCATAACCTTCCTGCATCGCAGTTAAGCCTGGGCAGTCGTCACAAATTTCATCTCTTCCAGCAAACGCCTTGAAGCAATTTTTTCCGGTAAATAATGCTTTATCCTGACAAAACATTTTTCCCTGAGCTGAATTTGACATAATGATATTGTGATCCTGATCAACCAGTGTTATTCCTATGTTTATATTTTCAACCAGCGATCGATACAGCTTTTCACTGTCGAGCAAAGCTTCTTTAGTTTTTTCATTTTCCCTTGTTTTTGCAATCAATCTGGCTTGCATGGTATTAATAGCACTGGCAAGCATGTCCAGTTCATCAGGTTTAGAAGAGTGCTTGATGCGACGTTGCAGGATCAGTTTTTGATTAAGATTCTCCAGATCGAGCTGTTTGGTATGGCTTAACATGGCATTAATATGCCGTGTTATCATTAACTGGATAATCAGAAGAATGCTTATTCCCAAAAGAAAAATACCTAGTCCATTGGTTTTGGAGACAACAAAAGCCTGTTCCCAAAGCCGTTGATGAATGGCGGAATAACTGGCAACTACCAGCAAATGTCCATAGATCTTACTTTTCCCACTGCCGCGAATATGTTTAAGCGGATAATTTCTAATAACATCCCTGGAAACTGTTTCATCACCAAAGTTGATAATAGTCCTTTTTTCTCCTTTTACTATTTCATATATTTCAGCATAGTGAATGTCCTTTAATTGAACTAGTATTTGTAACTGGTAACCCAACTGTTCAGTATTTAGTTCAAAGGTACTTGAAGCCAAACCTGGAAGATGGTTGCTTTGTATCGACTCCAGCGTTGTATGAATAGCCTTAATATCTTTTTGATATTCACTTTTTAGCTGTATAGCAGTAATTAAAAAAATGAAAAATAGGCTGCATAAAATAATATACAACATCAAAAATCTTGAGAGCCTGTTTTGTTTCCAAAAAGGTATATGCATATTAATTTCTACCTGGTTACTCCATATATTTCATCCAGATTTTATCGTAACGTCCATCCTGTTTCAGGTTGTTCAGAGCATTCTGCAATTTACTGACTACCGTATCCGGTACTTCTTTACTCAATGCTATCCAGTAGCTTAGTTCGTCTGATAATAAGAAAGCAGGTTTAAAATATTTAATACTTAGCGGAGGGTTTAGCTTACCAGCTCGCCACACTAGTTCAGCACGATTAAAGGTAATCATATCAATTCGATCCGTTAATAGCAGGTCAAGGTTCTTTTGTTCGAAAGAAACCAGTGAAAGGTTTTCATGATGTTTAAAACCACTATCTTTCAGGTGTCGTGTAGAAGCGGAACCACGCATCGAACCCACCATGAACTTTTTTGCATCATCCAATACATCAATTTGAATATCCTGTCGACTGTTGAGAGCAAAAAGCCAGATTTCACGAGGACTAATCGGACCGACCCATTTGAACAGTTTTTCTCTGGATTTGGTTCTCGCCATATTTACAACAAGAATATTTGGTTCATTTTGAATGGTTTTTAATACTCTTGCCCAGGGGAGTAGTTCCATTTCTTCACTCAACTGTATTCCTGTTTCGTCGAGAAGCTGTTTCATAATCTCAACAGAAAAACCACTAATATCACCATTGTCCTGATATAGAGTGAAAGGAGGAAAGACATCTTCCCCGATAACTCTAAAGCTTTCGCCATAAGAATCTGTACTTATAAATAGCGCAAGTAACATTAAAATTGATTTTTTCATTTACTAGATCCTAAGTCAAAACTTTATAACTGGAAGATTTTTTACACCCGCTTTTAAGGCATTGCTAGCGGCAACACATCCTGTGCCAGGTAGTTCATGGAGAGATCATTGCGCTGCTTTCGCAATTGATATATCAGTGCATAGGCCAGCACATTTTTTACATACTCACGGGTTTCGTGAAACGGGATGGTTTCAATCCAGATGTCGGCTGGCAAGACTTTAGTTTCTGGCAGCCATTTTTTTACTCGATTAGGGCCGGCATTATAGGCGGCCAGCGCAATGGCATAGTTTCCATCAAATTGCGTTAATAATTTCTGATAGTAATAGGAACCATATTTTAAATTTGTTACTGGATCATACAGGCTGTTACTACCACGCCAGCGTTCATTAAAATGTCTGGCTATCTGCCGCCCTGTT
This sequence comes from uncultured Thiotrichaceae bacterium, assembly GCA_964421315.1. GTDB lineage: Bacteria > Pseudomonadota > Gammaproteobacteria > SZUA-229 > SZUA-229. The sequence goes on from CAYQXD010000018.1 coordinate 13,804, forward strand.
TGTGGCATAATCTGCATCAGACCGCGTGCGCCTGCAGGAGAATGTGCTTTCTCATTGAATGCGCTTTCCCGGCGTATTAAACCGAATAGTATGACGGGGTTAAGTTTTTGCTGTTTTGAATTCTCATATATTTTGTCGGCGAAACTGAGCGGAAAACGTATTTCAATGTCATCCCAGTATTTTGCTTTGGCAATGGTGAAAATAGCAATTTCATCCCATTGCCATTGTTGTGCTAATTTTGCCGCAGTAATAATTTCATTTTTATTTAACTGTCGTAAAGCGTGCCACCATTGCAGTTTTGCCTCTGTCTCTCTACCTAGTTTCATCAGCTCAAATGCGACACGATATTCCTGGCGGTACTTTAGCCTGGCAATTTCTTCAGTAGATATGTTTACCGGATTATCAGACAACTGGTATAGATTGTTTACTCTGTCAGCAGCAAGGTAACCATAAAAACTCCGTTTGGTTGAAAGCCCGGTTAAAATTATTTGTGCTTTTTCAATCTCGCCTGTTTCCAGATAAGCGCGGGCTAGCCAGTATTGCCATTTTTCTTTTTTTATTTCAACCTCATTTAACGCACGTATTGCAGTCAGTACGTTCTGCCAGTTTTGTTCAGATAGTGCGACCCGTACACGCCATGTACGGCTACTATAATCAGTTACATTTAGCTGGCTAAGGCGATTATAAGCGCCGGCCTCACGCTCGAAGACTAATTTAAATGCCAGACGTTTTTCTAGTCTGTTGGCCGATTTTTTATCAATATCAAAACTTTGTTTGTTTGTATCCCATATTTTAATAGCTGTAATAATGTCGTTGTTGGCAAGTCGGTTGATGGCATGGTTAAACATCAAAGCTGACTGTGCTGTTTTTGCAAGGCCTAATAAACGTGGTATATAACGTGATGGATTATGGTGCAGTTTTATCCATAACTGTGCGCTGGAGTGATAAGCCTGTGGCATAAGGTTTTTAACATAAACAGCAAGGCTGACTTTGTTGTTTTTCAGTGCGGCATCAAATCGCTGCCAGAGTAAATCCTGAGTAAATAGACTTGATTTTTTTAACTGGGCAAACAATGGGTCGCATTCGTCTGGCTGCGAGTAACCAGCAGTCCATAAGTTCCTGGCTGCCTTAAGAGCAGCCTGTTTGTTGCCAGTATTGAATTGAGCAATATGGTGATAGCAAGCCAGCTCTGTTTCTTTACTGGTACTGTAAAACTGTAAAAAAAGTGGCCACTGTTTGTTTCTTGCCAGATGATATAACCATTTGCGTTTTAATTTTTTGGCATAGCGTGATGATTTGTACTGCGTCAAAAATTCTTTTATTTGTGTTTTATTATTCAGATGTTTTTTTAGCCACTGGTATTGAAGATAGGGGTGTAAGGGATAATCTTTTAACTGTTCGGCAAGTAAAAAATATTCAGCGTCATTCTTTTTTCTAATCGCACTTTCAGCTCGTAAAAATAACTGTCGAAGCGCGCTTAGTTCTTCATCTGAAAAAGTTTCGGTTTGTGTGGTGTAAATGCCTTCTTTAGTTTGATTACTATTAACGGCATCTGGAAAAAGCTGTGGCAGGTCATTACTATTAACTATATTAGTGCTGGTTTTTGCCAGTACCAGCTCGCTTTGTTTGTTGTGTGTATCCTGTATTTTGTCAGAGCTGCGAGTTGATGATGAATTATCGAAGGAGGTAGTGCTTATTTCGTCTGTGTTCTGGCCTAAAGCGCCGGAAGAAACAAACAGTAGTGCTAAAAACGATAGAGGAAGGTTTTTTTTCATACTGGTCTTTGAATCACACCATGTGATAGTTGCATGAAACAAGTAAAACCGAGATTAAATGATCTGGAAATAATCTGTTTTTTTTAGTTGCATTTATTTTTAATTATTTTTAGATACAGTTTAGCTCAGGCAGTTAGATTAGTCTGTTAATTGTTTGTTTAAATGAAAGTTTATTGTCAATCCTGGCGAACACCTTAGCCATTACCGTCAACATAAACCCAGCGATTTTTAAATCGTATGAATCGGCTGATTTCGTGTAAGCGACTGGCTTTGCCATGAATTTTATTACGGGCAACAAATTCGACTTTTCCGGTTTTATCATCAACATTGCCAGCTTCCGTGTTTTTTATGTGTAGCCCCAACCATTTTGTGTTTTTATTTAAATGGATGGTTTTTGGGCAATTGTCAGGGTGCCAGCTGTAGCGCAAATAGTCTTCGTTTAACAGGGAAAAAGCCGTATACCGTGAGCGCATCAATGCTTCGGCGGTGGCTGCGTCCCTGGTTTGCTCAACATAGGGCTGGCAGCAGCTTTTAAAAGATTTGCCGCTTTCGCAAGGGCATAGTTCAGCACTTGTTTTATTGTCTTTCATCTGTGTTTATCAGTGTTCATCTGTGGGAAATGGTTGTCAGCTATAAAAAATACTTATCCAAACATACAATAACCATAGCATTGATTGTTGCCTATTTTATAGAGAAAGTTACCTGAAACATGTAAGATACGCACTCCAGCTATAAGGGCCATTTTAATGGCGCGCTTATAAAAAATATTTATTCAGATAAGTTATTGATTTTGTTATCGCTTATAGTCGTTAAGTTTAATCATTACCTTTCTGGGCTTTCAAACTGACAGAAATCCTTCGGAGGAATAAGATGTCGGACATAGTTGCAACAAATCAGACAATTCTGGTTGTTGGCGGTGGCATTAGTGGCATGACTGCTGCGTTAGAAGCTGCTGAAGTCGGCAAACAGGTTATTGTTATTGAAAAGACACCCTCTGTTGGTGGTCGCGTAACCAAACTTTATAAATACTTTCCTAAATTGTGTTTCCCGACCTGTGGTCTGGAAATCAATCAGCGTCGTATGGCAGCGAACAAGAACATTACTGTTCTGACCATGGCGGAAGTGACAGACCTGCAAGGTGAAGCTGGTAATTACACAGCGACCATTAAAGTTAGCCCGCGCTATGTGAACTCAAACTGTACCGCCTGTGGTGCCTGTGGCGATGCAGTCGAAGCCGAGTTTGATGATGAGCATAACTACAACATGAATAAACACAAAGGTGCTTATCTGCCACATAACATGGCAATGCCAAAACGTTATGTATTAGAGCCCGGTATGATCGGTACTGATGATGCACAGAAAGCCAAAGATGCCTGTAAGTACGATGCTATTGATCTGGATATGCAGGAAGAGACCATTGAGCTAAAAGCGGGTGCTGTCATCTGGGCAACAGGCTGGCGCCCATACGATGCGGCGAAGATTCAACCTTATGGTTATGACCGTATTGATAACGTGATCACCAGCGTTGAGTTCGAACGTTTAATGGACCCGTTTGGTCCTACCGGCGGCAAGCTGGTGCGTCCTTCAGACGGTAAAGAAGCCAAAAATGTGGCCTTCATTCAATGTGCTGGTTCACGTGATATCAATCATCTGAAACATTGTTCGCGCATCTGCTGCATGGCATCACTGAAACAAAGCACTTATGTTTCTGAGAAATTTGGTGATGATGCAGATGTCTCTATTTATTACATCGATATCCGTGCCATTGACCGTTTTGATAATTTCTATCAGAAAATACAGGATGATAAAAATGTTACCTTTATCAAATCGAAAGTGGCCAACATTGTTGAAAACAAGGAAAACGGTAACCCAGTATTAAATGGTGTCGATACCGAAGGTTATGAGCGTTATGCTAATGAACATGATCTGGTGGTTCTGGCTATCGGTATGGAGCCAAGCGTAGATGCAGGTTCAGGTAACGGCAGCACATTCCCGATTGAAATTAAAGTGAACGACGAAGGCTTTATCGAATATGACGAAGCTAACGGCGGCGTATTTGCTGCGGGTTGTTCATCAGATGCGCTGGACGTTAACCGTGCAGTACAAAATGCAACAGCTTCTGCATTAAGAGCCATTCAGGTTGTTAATCGCGTAGCACAGGCGGAGGGCCCATAATTATGAACAGCATGGCTAATGAAATGAAAATTGGCGCTTATATCTGTAAAGGTTGTGGCATTGGCGAGCGTTTAGATGCCGGTCAGTTAGAAATGACTGCGACCCGTGATGGTAAAGCCAAGGTCTGCCAGCAGCATGACTTCTTATGTTCAGAAGCTGGCGTAAAAATGATTCAGGACGATATCGATAATGAAGGCGTAAACCACGTTGTTATTGCTGCCTGCTCACGTCGTGCTAAAACTGAAGCCTTTAGTTTTGATAATGTGACTTTGTCTCGTGCAAACCTGCGTGAAGGCGTTATCTGGGTGCGCCCCGATACCGATGATCAGCAGGAAACCACGCAGGAAATGGCGGATGACTATATTCGTATGGCTTGTGCAGAATCCAGGTTCATGAAAATCCCAGCCGCTAGTGGCGAGCAGCAGGTAAACAAAAATATTCTGATCGCCGGTGGTGGTGTTTCAGGTATGACAGCTGCAATCGAAGCGTCTAAAGCGGGTTACCCCTGTACCATCGTTGAGAAAACGGCTGCTTTAGGTGGTGCTACCGCACAGCTTTATAAGAAAATTCCAACCAAAGCACCTTATACTGATCCGCAAGATAATGGTGTCGCTGAACTGGTTGCTGCAGTTGAAGCTGACAGCAATATCACTGTTTGTTTAAACTCCACCCTGACCAATACCGCTGGTGCGCCAGGTCGTTTTGAAGCTGATATCAGTACCGAAAGCGGCAGCACTAAAACCAAACCATTTGGTGCAATTGTGCAGGCATCAGGATTTACCCCTTATGATGCGAACCAACTTCCTGAATTCTCATATGGTAAAAACAAAGATGTTGTTACTCAGGCAGAGCTTGAAGCGTTAGCCATTGCCGCTGACGGCGGTGTAATCAAACGGCCTTCAGACGGTAAAGAGATTGAAAGTGTATTGTTCATTCAATGTGCCGGTCAGCGCAGTAAGAAGGAAGGTCATCTGGAGCATTGTTCCGGTTACTGTTGTAGTGCTTCTATCAAACAGGCAATGTATTTTAAAGATCAGAACGCTGATATTGATACTACTGTTTTGTACACCGATTTACGCACACCGGGTGCAGGTGGTGAGAATTTCTACCGCAGTGGTCAAAATAAAGGTATTAACTTTAGAAAAGGTGTTGCCTCTGAAGTGGTTGACGGTGCAAACCCAACCGTTAAGTTTAAAGATTTAATCCTTGATGAAGATCTTGATCAGGAAGTCGATCTGGTGGTGCTGGCTACTGGTATGGTGGCTAATGCTGGTGAGCCTACGCGTGAAGAAATCACCATCAGTGAAAATGCAGCGAAAGAAGCAGGTACTGAATACAAAGTGTCTGTGGAATCCATTTTGAATCTTGACTATCGTCAGGGTAAAGATGTGCCTCACATGGGTAACGGTTTTGCTGATTCGCATTTCATTTGTTTCCCATATGAAACCCAGCGTACCGGTATCTATACAGCGGGTCCGACTCGCCGTCCAATGGATACCCAGCAGGCAATGGATGATGCTATGGGCGCAGCAATGAAAGCCATTGCAGCGACTGAGAACGCAGGTTTAGGTAAAGCGGCACATCCACGAGTGGCTGACCTGAGTTTCCCAAGTGTGCGTCTGGAAGGTTGTACCCAGTGTAAACGCTGTACCGTGGAATGTCCATTTGGTGCCATTGACGAAGATGAAAAAGGCTTCCCTCTGTTCAATGAATCACGCTGCCGACGTTGTGGTACCTGTATGGGTGCCTGTCCGGTACGTGTTATTTCCTTTGAGAACTATTCGATTGACACGGTTGGTCAGCAGCTTAAAGCGGTTGATATCCCCGATGAGTTTGACGAAAAACCACGTATGCTGGTTCTGGCCTGTGAAAATGATGCTTACCCAGCACTGGATATGGCAGCACAGAACAAGCTGGAATACAGCGCATTTGTTCGTGTCATACCCGTTCGTTGTTTAGGTTCGGTTAGTTTGAGCTGGATTACTGACTCGCTGAACAGTGGTTATGACGGCATCATGCTGATGGGTTGTCCAAGTGGTGATGATTATCAATGTCACTTCGTCAAAGGTTCATTGATGGCGCAGGAACGTATGTCGAAAGTGGGTGATACCCTTGAGACATTAAGTCTTGAGAAAGAACGTGTGCAGACTTTTGAAATATCGATTACTGATATTCATAAAGTACCGAAAATAATCAACGATATGGCTGATACGATCGAACAGATCGGCATGAGCCCATTCAAATTCTAAGGAGGTTGCTATGAGTGATCTAAGCAGTAAGCTAAATACTGGCATGGTTGAAAAATACCGCAACAACTTCCTCAAAGAAGTTGAAGCCAACGTCGAAGAAGGCGATTGGGTAAAAATGTGTATGCAGTGCGGTGTGTGCTCTGGCTCATGTCCATTAGGTGCGCACTGGGATCATCCTCCACAGGAATTATTTATGATGATTCGTGCCGGTAAACGTGATGAAGTGCTGCAATCAACATCAATGTGGATGTGTACTTCCTGTTACAACTGCATTGTTCGTTGTCCGCGTGAGTTACCGATTACCCATATCATGCACGGTCTGGCGCATTATGCAACTCGTCTTGGCTTAGCGCCAAAGAATAACCCAACCCTGAATTTCTCCAATTTGTTCTGGAACAACCTGGCTAAAAATGGTCGAGTTAATGAATTATGGTTAGGCATTAATCTTTATTTCATGAATGGCCTGGTTGAAGGCATTAAGGTTGCACTAGGCATGGCCGGCATCGGTTTAGGTATGCTCAAATCCGGTCGCTTAAGTCTTAAAGAAGTGATTGGTGGGCACACCTTGAAAGACAAAAAAGGCTTCCAGGCAATGATTAAAAAAGCACAGGAGCTGGAAGCAGCTCGTATTGATAATGCTTGATTATTAAAGAAGGTTAAGAGCTATGGCTACAAAAGAATATTCGTTTTACCCGGGTTGTTCGTCACAAGAAGGCGCGTCTTCTTCAAACTACCTGAAATCAGTACAGTCTATGTGTGATGTGCTGGATATTAAACTTAACGTGATTCCAGACTGGAACTGCTGTTCTGCCTCCATCGGTTACTGTGGCGGTGGTGAGCTACCACGTTTAGCCTTGTCTGCCCGTAACATTGCACTGTCAGAGCAGCACAATGCTGGTCAGGACATTGTTGCAACCTGTGCCGCCTGCTGGTTAGCAACCAAAGAAACCCAGGAACGCCTGGATGACGATGCTGGTTTGATGGAAGAAACCAATCTTGCATTGGCAGAAGCCGGTCTTAAACTGGAAAACAAAAGCAAAATCCGTCACATGGTAGAAGTCTTAATCGAAGACATCGGTTTTGAAGAAATGGGCAAACATGTCACCAAACCACTGGACGGTATAAAAATTGCCGGTTATGTGGGTTGTCAGACTAACCGCCCATTTGGTATCGAAGGTGAGTCGTTCGAGAATCCTAAATACCTGGATAAGTTCATTGAAACCATGGGTGCAGAGCCAGTAGAAAACTACGACAAGAAAGTATCCTGTTGTGGTGGTGCGCTGGCTTTCTCTGAACCGGAAAAATCACAGGCATTGATTAAAGACATTATTGAAGCAGCCTATGATGGCGGTGCCGACATGATTGTTACACCATGCCCGGTATGTCAGATGAACGTCGAAGTTTATCAGGATAAAATTAATGCCAAATACGGCACTAAATTTAATATCCCTGTGACCTACTACAGCACACTGATGTCAGTGGCTTACGGTAAAAATGGCAAAGAGTCTGGTCTTAATGGACAGATTATTAAAGCCAAACAACTGGAAGCTATTGCAGAAAAATAATTCGATGCATCATGCTTAAAAAAAGCCCGACTCGTTCGGGCTTTTTTATGTCTGAATGATATGTGTCAGTTGTATTAGTTGTATAAGTCTGTACTTCATCTGATAGACAGTGTCAGATTTTTAACGACCGGTTTTGACACTGAGCAGAGAATTAATAACTTTAAAAACATTAGTCCGCGAAACACGCAAAAAACGCGAAAAAAACAAAAGCAATAATAGGTTAGTTTACTCGTTCCTACGCAGAGCGTAGGAACGAGTAAACTGAATAAAATAAAATATTTTCTTTGCGCTTTTTTCGCGTTTTTTGCGTGTTTCGAGGACCAAAAGATTTTGATTTTCAACGTCTGCGTCCACCGAACTCAGTCATTCACACGACAAGTAAATCTGACACGTTTTGCCAGATTAAGTCTGAGCTGCGACAAGTGATTATGCGACAAGTGATTAGGGCTTTACCTTATCGTACAAAACTAGCAAGATAAGAAAAAATAAAACCGCTGAGGTGATATGGCTATAAATATTCAATTTTTTGGTGCTACTGGTGAAGTTACCGGTTCATGTCACCTGGTAACAGTCGGTCAAAAAAAGATACTGCTTGATTGTGGTTTGGTACAGGGAGGTGGCAAAGACGAAGCGCGTAACAGAGAGCCCTTTCCATTTGATCCCAGCACTATCGATGTGGTTGTATTAAGCCATGCGCACATTGACCACTCCGGACGTTTGCCGTTGTTAGTTAAAGCCGGTTTTCGCGGCATCATCTATACCCACCGCGCATGCCGTGATCTTTGTCGCATTATGTTAAAAGACTCTGCCTTTTTAAATGAAAAAGATGTGCAATGGGAAAATAGAAAGCGTGCCAGAAAAGGATTAAAAATGGTAGAAGCCATGTATACCGTTGAGGATGCAAGGCTTGCAATGAAACAATTTAAGGGACTGGTCTACCAGCAAAAAAAACGTATTTTACCAAATGTAACCTTACAGCTAAATGATGCAGGGCATATTCTGGGCTCTTCCATTGTCGAGCTTTGGATGGAGGATGAAGGGCAGCAGCGTAAACTGGTATTCAGTGGCGACCTGGGGCGATCAGGCATGCCTATTCTTCAAGACCCGGCAGTCATCACCGATGCTGATCTGGTCATAATGGAAAGTACCTACGGCGATCGCCAGCATCGTTCATGGGATGAAACACAAAATGAAATTTCACAAGTTTTGTCCACCGCGACGAAAGGCAAAGGCAATATTCTGATGCCGGCATTTGCGGTAGGGCGGACACAGGAAATTCTATACCTGTTTGCCCAATATTATAAACAGTGGGACCTGCATCGCTGGCAGATATTTCTTGATAGCCCACTGGCGATAGAAGCAACCCGTGTTTTCATGCAGCACAGTGATTTATTTGATGAAGAAATGCTGGCGCTTTGGCAGAAAAACAAGTATCAATCAATATTGCCTAATTTGAATATCTCACGAACAACAAATCAATCCATGGCGCTTAATCGGATTCATTCAGGCGCTATCATCATCGCTGGTAGCGGTATGTGTAGTGGTGGTCGAATTAAACAGCACCTGAAACATAATGTCTGGCGCAGCGACTGTCATGTAATCATTTCCGGTTTTATGGCACGCGGCACGCTGGGCAGGAAACTGGTTGACGGAGCTAAACAGATAAAACTTTGGGGTGAGACTGTGCAGGTCGCGGCGAGCATCCACACCATAGGTGGTTTGTCAGCGCATGCTGATCAAACAGGCTTAAAAAACTGGTATAACAATTTCAATAATCGCCCACATATTGTGCTGGTACATGGTGAAGAGCAGGCGCAGGAATGTTTAAGAAAAGTTCTGAAAAAAGAGTTAAATGCTAATGTTACGGTCGCAAAATACGGGCAGAAAATTGATCTTATAAAACATAAGTAAAAACCTTTGCACGAAGCATTATTGAAGCCATCGACATCTCGACTACCAGGAGAGACCATAGTTCTACTGTGGTATAAGACATAGTATTCCAGACTTAATATGACAGAATGAGATATTTATTTAGATATAACCTGTCAGTTCGCAATGATTCAAAGCTAGCCAAATCACCCATTTTAGGTGTTATTAATCTAAAGCCGCTTCCACCACAAAGCAGACGCTGAAAAAAACTTATTGCCCACAGATGAATTTAGATAAACACAGATATTTTGTTAGTCAGCTAATGACCGGTAGTTGACTTTAAAAGCATCTCGATCAGCCTCTGTTTCAAGAGGCCTGTCATCAATGGTGCAGAAAGATGGCTAAAAAGCTATAATTAGCCGGATTAACTAAGTAGTTGAGCCTAAAATATTCCTATTCAAAATAGTAGATGCGGAAGGTTATTGTTTGGCTTCAAAAATTAAAACTAACAAAAATTGAACTGGAAAGTATGTTTCTCAGATACAGAACTGTGTCTGTTTAAGTGACCTGGATGAAGATTTCAGGATCGACTAAGCAGTAATTCAATAAATTGAAATAACAGGTTTAACCATGGCAGATACAAAGAATCTCGATAAAAAACTCACTTCTCGATTACAGGAGACTCCCATTGCTATTATTGGCATGGCCTCCCTGTTTCCGGAGTCAAGCGATCTGCACGAGTTTTGGGGAAACATTATGGGCAAGGTGGACTGCATTATTGATGTGCCATCGGATCGCTGGGAGATCAATGACCTGTATGACCCCGATCCTGCCACCCCAGATAAAAGTTATAGCAAACGTGGTGGTTTTATCCCCGATATCGATTTTGACCCCATGGAGTTTGGTCTGCCACCCAATATCCTTGAGGTAACCGATTCATCTCAACTACTGTCACTGGTTGTTGCCCGCGATTTGCTTAAAGATTGTGGTTATGTTGACGGTAATTTTGATCGCAAAAACACCGGAGTTATCCTGGGTGTCGGTGGCGGTCAGAAGCTGATCACCCCATTGGTTTCACGTCTACAGGGGCCGGTCTGGGAAAAGGTGCTCAGAAGTAGCGGTGTTGCTGAAGATGATATTCAAATTCTGATCGAAAAAATGAAAAAGGCCTATATTCCCTGGGTTGAGAACTCATTTCCGGGAATGTTGGGCAATGTAATCGCCGGTCGGGTTGCCAACCGTTTTGACCTGGGCGGTACCAACTGTGTGGTCGATGCCGCCTGTGCAGGATCTCTGGCCGCCATGAAGATGGCGATTAGTGATCTGCTGGAATTTAAGGCAAATACCATGATCACTGGTGGTGTTGATACCGATAACTCACCTTTTATGTACCTCAATTTTAGTAAAACACCTGCCTTTACTTCTGATGAAGTGCCCCGGCCGTTTGATGAAGCATCCCACGGTATTGTCATTGGCGAAGGTGTGGGCATGGTTATGCTAAAGCGTCTGCAAGATGCAGAGCGGGACAATGACCGGATTTATGCCGTCATTAAAGGTGTCGGCACCTCCAGTGATGGTCGTTTCAAGAGTATCTATGCCCCGCGCGCAGCAGGTCAGCGTGTTGCTATTGATCGAGCCTACGAGGATGCCGGTTTTGATAAGAGCACAATTAAACTGCTTGAGGCACATGGCACCGGCACTAAAGCCGGTGATGCTGCTGAGTTTGACGGATTAAAGCTGGCGTTTGATAGCGAGAGCCATGAAAAGCAGCATATTGCTTTAGGCACCATAAAATCTCAGATTGGTCATACCAAAACAGCAGCGGGTTCAGCCGGAATCATTAAAACGGCACTGGCGTTGTACCACAAGGTCTTGCCAGCTACCATCAATGTCGATAAGCCTAACCCTAAACTTAGTATTGAGGACTCTTCCTTCTACCTGAATACCGATACCCGTCCCTGGATCAATAACGCGCAAACGCCACGTCGTGCTGGTGTCAGCTCTTTTGGTTTTGGTGGCAGTAACTACCACTTTGTTCTGGAAGAGTATCTGTCTGATGCGGCTCAAATCTCCGATAAAGCTTACCGCAAACATGATGTGCCACGCGCCTTTGTGTTGCATAGCAATAGTCCAGAGGCTTTGGCCAGCAAGTGTCAATTCTGGCTAGCTGCGCTACAAAAAGATGATAGCGGGCAGCAATATTTTAATTTTGTTACTGAGGCGGAAAATGCCAATGTTCCCTCAGCTGATGCACGTCTGGGTTTTGTCGCCAAAGATCAGGTCGCGGTCATTGAGTTTCTAACCACCGCCCTGGAGCAATTGAATACAGCGCAAGATGAAGAGCCGTGGAATCATCCTGGCGGAATTCACTACCGTGCCCGGGCGCTATTAGACGATTCAAAGCTGGAAGATTCAAAAGTGGTCGCGCTGTTCTCCGGGCAGGGTTCTCAGTATATCAACATGTGTAAAGATTTGACCCTTAACTTCCCGCCCATGCGTGAAAGTTTTGCCAAAATGGGGCAGCTCTTACTCAATGATAATGAGACAACGCTGTCAAGTGCCGTCTTCCCTGAACAGGCCTTTGATGAAGCAGGCAAAAAAATTCAGCAAGAGAGGCTGAAACAGACTCAGTATATTCAGCCGGCTATTGGCTCTGTGAGTGTTGGCTTATTTAAAATGATGCAACAGAGTGGCTTTAAGGCCGATATGGTTGCCGGTCATAGTTATGGTGAATTGACCGCATTGTGGGCGGCCGGGGCGATCGATGATGATGGTTTCTACAGCCTCTCCCGCTCTCGCTGTATCGCTATGGGTACATCGCCTGAAGCTGGCTATGACGCAGGTGCAATGCTGGCTATTATGGGTGATGCGAAGGCTATTGAGCAGAAGGTCAAGGACCTGGATCAGGTCTCTATCGCCAATTACAACTCACCGAAACAGCTGGTTGTTGCTGGCCCCAGCCAGGCCATTGCCAGTGCTGCCGAGTCTTTGAAAAATGATGGTTTTTCTGTCGTCGCGCTGCCAGTCCCGGCGGCCTTCCACTCTTCGCTGGTCGCATATGCCGACAAACCATTCTCTGATGCGATTGAAAAACAGGCTTTCAAAAAACCACATACCACCATTTTCTCTAATGTGACGGCGAAGCCGTACCCAAAATCAGCCAAAGAAATTAAACAGAGCTTTAAGTCTAATATGCTTAATTCTGTGCAATTTACCCAGGAGATCAACGCGATCGCCGATCAGGGTGGCAGCATATTTGTTGAATTTGGTCCCAAAAATGTATTAACCCGTCTGGTTAATTCTATTCTGGCTGATAGACCGCATATTGCCATTGCGCTGAATAGTTCTGCTAAGGAAAACAGTGATACGCTCTATCGTGATGCACTGGTTCAGCTAAAAGTTGCCGGTGTTGAGCTGGATCTGAAAGATATCTATCAGCCTGATGTCGAGCAGCCGGTAAGCAAAAAACCGGGTATGAATATCAGGCTTAATGGTGCCAACTATGTGAGTGAGACCACCAAAAAGGCCTTTGAAGACACTTTAAATGATGGGTTTCAACTGACATTGCCGAAAAAGCCGGGTGTCTCGCAGCAAAGCGAGCCGATGCAAGCCAGTCAAGCGGTTAATACCACAACGGCTACAGCTATTGTTAAAGAGGCCAGTCAGTCGACAGCAAACAATGCACCAGCCGCTGAAATAGCTCAGGTGGACTCGGCCGCTCAAGGCTCGGCTGCTCAAGGGTTGAATCAGTCAGAATGGTTGCAGGCTCAGTCAGCTACCATGAGTGCTCATGAAACCTATCTGCAAAATCAGCAGGAATATTCACAGGGGTTCTTTAATATGATGCACCATTTAGTGGATGAATTTGGTGCAAAAAACAGAGCCGTTCCAGACAGTATCAGCCAAAGTATGTCTGAACTGCACCAATACCAGCAAGATACATTGCAGGTTCATCAAAGTTATCTGCAGGGTCAGATTGAATTTAATAAATCCAGCCATCAGTTTATCGGTGGAGAGTCTGCAGGCAGCTATCAGGCTGCCGTTACTGCACCTGTGCCTGCCACTAAAAGGTCGCAGCCTCTCTCTAAACCGGCAGTTGTTCAGCAAAATATTGCCCAATCAGCAGTACCGGTTCCAGTTGTACCCGCACCCGCACCCGCACCCGTTGTCACAGCAGCGCCTGTTCTTGTGCAAGCTGCGGTTTCAGGTCTTGATTCAGCAAGCATTCAAAAAGGCATGTTAGAGATTGTTCACGACAAAACAGGTTATCCGGTTGAAATGCTCGATCTGAATATGAACATGGAAGCTGATCTGGGTATCGACTCCATTAAGCGTGTTGAGATTCTTGGTGCCATGACTGTCAAGTTCCCTGAGCTACCTGAGCTGGATCAAAATGCGCTGGCGGAAATGCAGACTTTATTAGAAATTGTTGAGT
>CAYQXD010000019.1:0-6187 GCA_964421315.1 uncultured Thiotrichaceae bacterium
GATGGAGTGTATGCTGAAAATTGTCAGGAACAATTTCAGCGCATGTCCATGGATGGACGGTATGTCGCAAAGAGCCAGGACGGCGGTGCGACTATGGCTGCTGCTATTCATGCTGCGCAGTCACTGGCAAAAACCGGTGATAATGTTTTACTGTCACCCGCCTGTGCCAGTTTTGATATGTTTGATAATTTTGAACACCGTGGTGATGTTTTTATTGCCTCAGTAGAGACATTGTTGTCAGAGGTTTTATCGTGAGTGTAACGGCTGATATGTCCAGGAAGGACGGTACTTCGCAAGGAGCCATGGATGGCGGTGCGAGCATTTTTGTAAAATTACAGTCCTTGCCACAAACCAGTGCAAAGTTGAAAATTGCTGTAGATGATTTCGATCCGGTATTAACTCTTGTTTTTATTTGTCTGCTTAGCATCGGCATCGTCATGGTGGCTTCTTCTTCTATCAGTGTTGCGGAAAGAAATTACGGTAATCCATTTTATTTCTTACAGCGCCAGTTAGCGTTTGTGGCGATGGGTGTATTTGCCGCATTCTGTGTTTTTAAAGTTCGCCTGGTACAGTGGGAAAAATCAGGTATGGCATTGTTGCTGTTTGCGCTGTTTCTGTTAGTACTGGTGCTGATTCCCGGTGTTGGCAAAGAAGTGAATGGCAGTACCCGCTGGTTGCCGCTGGGGGTGATTAATTTACAGGTATCAGAACTGGTTAAATTATTCTTACTGGTCTATGTTGCCGGTTATCTGGTTCGCCATGGCGAGTCAGTACGAAACTCGCTGTGGGGTTTTTTAAAACCGATGATAATGGTTGGTTTCGCTGGCTTGCTACTATTAATGCAGCCAGATTTTGGCGCAACCGTTGTTATTATGGGCACGGTTTTGACCATGACGTTTTTAGCTGGTGCGCGGTTTATCCAGTTCATTTCGTTTGTATTTATGTTTGTTTGTGCTGCTATGTTACTGGTGGTGACATCACCGTATCGTTTGCAGCGTTTAACCTCTTTTACCAATCCCTGGGCAGACCCGTTTGACAGTGGTTTTCAGTTGACGCAATCATTGATTGCGATTGGTACCGGCGGCTGGTTTGGCACCGGTCTCGGTGGTAGCGTACAGAAACTGTTTTATTTGCCTGAAGCACATACCGATTTTTTATTTGCTGTGTTATCAGAAGAATTAGGTTTTGTTGGTGTAACAATGGTTGTTTTGTTGTACAGCGTTTTATTCTTCAGGTCACTAAAGATTGCAGCACAGGCCGAATCTGTCGGACATTATTTTGCCGCTTATATGGCTTACGGCATAGGTATCTGGTTATCCATGCAGGCGATAATTAATATGGGAGTAAATGTGGGTCTGTTACCAACGAAGGGATTGACTCTGCCGTTAATGAGTTATGGTGGCAGTAGTTTAATTGTTTGTTGTATGGCGATCGGTTTGTTAATGCGTATACATTATGAAACCAGTGCTGTATGCAAGTCATCGAGGGTCAGGCAGGCTAGAGTCAAGCAGACTCATAAAAAACCAATAAAGAAAAAATCCCATAATAAATCAACAGGACAGACTTTAACTGTTGAAAATACTGGGAGTGCATTATTATGATAGGCGATATGATAGATATGCGCCCGGTATTAATTATGGCAGGCGGCACCGGTGGTCATGTGTTTCCTGCACTTGCAGTTGCCGATGAGTTGCGTTCACGCGGTATTCCGGTGGTCTGGCTAGGCACAAAAGCCGGCATTGAATCGAGGTTAGTGCCACAGGCAGGTTATCCCATAGAGTGGCTGAGTATTACCGGTCTACGCGGAAAAAATATTTTAACTTTATTGTTTGCGCCGCTACGAATCAATGTGGCCTGTTGGCAGGCATTGACTATTTTACTGAAAATAAAACCCTGTGCTGTTTTGGGTATGGGAGGGTTTGCCTCAGGCCCTGGAGGGTTGATGGCGTGGGTGCTTGATAAGCCACTTATCGTTCACGAGCAAAACGCCATTGCTGGTGTAACCAATAAAATTTTGGCAAAATTTGCAACTACCGTACTACAGGCTTTTCCTGCTGTTTTTAAACAGGCAATAACAACCGGCAATCCAGTTAGACAATCAATTTGCGAGATAACAAAACCAGAGCAGCGCTTTAATCAGTACAGTATTCAGCGTCGTGAAACTCCGGAGACTAATCTTCGCCTGCTGGTTATTG
Source organism: uncultured Thiotrichaceae bacterium (assembly GCA_964421315.1). Taxonomy (GTDB): domain Bacteria; phylum Pseudomonadota; class Gammaproteobacteria; order SZUA-229; family SZUA-229. The sequence goes on from CAYQXD010000019.1 coordinate 2,196, forward strand.
GCGGCAGCCTGGGTGCGGCAAAACTAAATGAAATTATTCCGCAGGCACTGGCAAAAATAGAAAAAAATGCCCGTCCTGAAGTGATCCACCAGACCGGTGAGAAAAATATTGAAACAGCAAAAAAACATTACATTGATGCGGATGTCGAGGCAAAAGTTGAAGCTTTTATTGATGATATGCCATCGGTCTATGAATGGGCTGATTTAGTTATTTGTCGAGCCGGTGCCATGACCGTGTTTGAACTGGCAGCAGCAGGCGTTGCTTCCGTGTTAGTGCCGTATCCACATGCTGTTGATGACCACCAGACACATAATGCCTTATATCTTGAACAGGCCGGGGCGGCAATTATTAAACAGCAGAAAGCGTTAACTGTTGACTGGTTAGTTGATGCGATTAATGATTTTTCTGCCAATCGCCAAAAGTTATTAAATATGGCGATAGCTGCACGAAAGTTAGCAATACCCAATTCAGCAAAAACTATTGCTGATATTTGTTCGCGTGCAGGAGGCATTGTTTAATGTCAGCCTCTGTTAACAATAAAAATACCAGTCACGAAAATTTTATGCGTCGTATACGTAAGGTGCACTTTGTCGGTATCGGTGGTGCCGGTATGAGCGGTATTGCAGATGTAATGCATACCCTGGGTTATTGCGTCAGTGGTTCAGATATTGCCAGTAATGCCGTTACCCAGCGGTTACAGGATATGGGGGTGAAAGTCTCGCACTCGCATACGGCTGAAAACATAGTTGATGTCGATGTGGTTGTCACTTCTACCGCTATTAACGCCGAAAATATTGAAGTAATCGCTGCAAAAGCACAACGTATCCCCGTAGTACCACGAGCAGAAATGTTAGCTGAGCTTATGCGTTTCAGCCACGGTATCGCCGTTGCCGGCACCCATGGTAAAACCACGACTACCTCATTGGTGGCGAGTGTATTAGCCGAAGCGGGTCTTGATCCAACTTATGTTATTGGTGGAAAACTCAATAGTTCAGCAACCCATGCACGTTTAGGCAAAGGCAAATACCTGGTCGCAGAAGCAGATGAAAGTGATGCTTCCTTTTTATATTTACAACCGATGATAGCTATTGTTACCAATGTTGACGCAGATCACCTGCCCACTTACGGTGGTGATTTTTCACGCTTAAAACAGGCGTTTGTCGAGTTTTTACATCACCTGCCTTTTTACGGTCTGGCCGTGGTCTGTGTTGATGATGATGAAGCACGTAGCTTGTTGCCGGAAATAACCCGTCCAGTAATTCGATACGGTATTGAATTTGATGCCGATGTCTGTGCTTCAAATATTCGCTACCAGGGAACAAAAAGTATTTTTGATCTGATGCTGCCAGATGCAGATAAAGCGATTGAAATCACCCTGAATATGCCTGGCAGGCACAATGTATTAAACGCACTGGCAGCAATATGTGTGGCGCATGAACTGGGTGTTTCCACACAGGTTATGCAGTCGGCATTATCTGGTTTTGAAGGTATTGGCCGTCGTATGCATGCCTATGGTGAAATAAAAATGGCGCAAGGTAGTGTGACATTAATTGATGATTATGCACATCACCCGACAGAAGTTGCGGCGACGCTGCGTGCCTGTAAAAATGCCTGGCCGAACAAAAGACTGGTTGCTGTTTTTCAACCACACCGTTATACGCGTACCCGTGACCTGTTCGAAGATTTTTCGCAGGTACTGGCAGAGTGTGATGTATTAATAGTCACAGAAGTCTATGCTGCTGGAGAGGAGAAATGTGCCAATGCTGACGGTCGAGCATTATGTGCTGCAATACGTGCACGTGGAAAAGTGAGTCCGATTTTTATTGAAGATGTAGAGAATCTGGGCGTAGACCTGCACTCAATTGTACAGGATGGAGATCTGGTTTTAACAATGGGTGCTGGCAGCATCGGGCGCATTGCATCACAGTTGAAAACGTTGCTGGAAGTGTAGGTTATGAATCTAATGATGAAGGCTACAGACAACAACATAACTGATACAGGCAGAATTGATAAAGTCAGAATTTTAAAAAACGAACCTATGTCAAAACACACTAGCTGGCGTGCGGGTGGTGTTGCCAGGCAATACGTGCAGGCCGAATCATTATCTGCACTGTCATCATTTATTGCGACATTGCCGGCTGATGAAAAACTGTTATGGCTGGGTCTGGGTAGTAATACCCTGGTACGCGATGGTGGTTTTGACGGTACAGTGATAGCAACACAGGGTGTGATGTCGCAGCTAGAGATATTGAGTGAGACAAAAGATGAAGCAATGGTTTATGTAGGTGCGGGTGTTGCCAGTGCAAAACTGGCGCGTTTCTGTAGTAAAAACAAACTGACTGGTGCAGAATTTTTTGCCGGCATACCAGGTGTGGTAGGCGGTGCGCTTGCCATGAACGCAGGTGCTTTTGGTGGTGAAACCTGGCCACTGGTTGCCGAAGTTGAAACCTTAAATAGAAAAGGTGAAATAAAAAAACGTAAGGCTAATGAATTTGAATATGCTTATCGCCATGTAAAAGGGCCGGCAGATGAACAGTGGCAGCAGTGGCACAAGGATGTGCCGTTAACGAACCAAAGGATGGACAAGGATGTGCCGTATACGAACCAAAGGATGGAGTGGTTTGTTAGTGCAACATTGAAATTAAAAAAACAGGAAGCAAAAAATAAAACTGCCGATATTAAACAACTGCTGGCAAAACGTGCATTAGCGCAACCAACAGGTGTTGCCAGTTGTGGTTCGGTTTTTACCAATCCACACGGACATTTTGCCGCACAGTTAATTGAAGCTTGTGGTCTTAAAGGTAAACGTATTGGTGGTGCGGTAATTTCAAGAAAACACGCCAACTTTATTATTAATGAAAATATGGCAGCAGCGTCTGATATTGAATCGTTAATTACATTGATACAGAAAACAGTAAAACAGCAATACGGTATTTTTTTGCAAACAGAAGTGAGGATTGTTGGTGAGCTGGCAGGTAAAAGTAATGTTAGCGAAAAACATCGGTGCAAAAATAACAGTGAGCAGGATCACTAATGAATGTTGAAACAAATAACACACCAGGCAAGGTCGCGGTATTGATGGGTGGTCTGTCAGCAGAGCGTGAAATTTCATTACAAAGTGGTAATGCGATATTAACAGCGTTACAGAATAAAGGAGTAGATGCGCACGGTGTGGATGTTGATGAAAGTATTATCAATAAACTTAAGCTTGGAAATTATCAATGCGTTTTTATTGCGCTTCATGGTCGTGGCGGCGAAGATGGTACCATGCAGGGTTTGCTAGAAATAATGAAACTGCCTTATACCGGTTCGGGTGTGCAGGCATCATCACTGGCTATTGATAAACTAAAAACCAAACAGATATGGCTTGCGATGGGTTTGCCAACGCCTGAATTTTATATTATTGATTCAGAGAAAAGTTGCGAACAGGCACTGGAGACATTGGGGTTGCCATTAATTATCAAACCGGTGCTTGAAGGCTCAAGTATTGGTATGAGTAAAGTCGAAGATAAAGAAGAAATGATACCTGCGTGGCAACAAGCACAACTATGTGGTGGCATAGTGATAGCAGAGAGCTGGATTGAAGGTGACGAATACACGGCTGCGTTGTTAGATGATCAGGTGCTGCCAATGATAAAACTTAAAACGCCGCATAAGTTTTATGATTATGATGCCAAATATGATGCTACTGATACACAGTATATCTGCCCTTGCGGTTTGACCGATGCGCGTGAATCAGAATTAGCCGAACTATCTAAAAAAGCCTTTGACGCTGTAAATGCATCAGACTGGGGTCGGGTGGATTTCATCATCGATGAGAAAAATCAACCGTGGTTAATTGAAGTCAACACGATACCCGGCATGACCAGTCATTCGCTTGTTCCAATAGCTGCAAAACAGGCAGGGCTATCTTTTGATGATCTGGTTTTACGTATTTTAAGTACGGCTAGTTGTGAGCTTTGTTAGAAGAGTTAAAAGCTAAAAGCTAAAAG
>CAYQXD010000019.1:6287-27130 GCA_964421315.1 uncultured Thiotrichaceae bacterium
TAAAAGTTAAAAGTTAAAAGAAATGGGCCATGAGAAAAAAAAGCAAAACATTGCTGTTTACAAAAACACTAAAGACGTTGCCGGTGTTATTTGGTGTTGTGGCGGTCGCCGTTATTGTCGATTATCTGGGTTTGTTTATTAAAGATATTGAGTTTCCTACTGTATTGCCGGTAACGGATGTGGTGGTAAAGGGTGAGCTTGATTTTGTAAACAAAGAAAAAATTAAAGTGTTAGTAAAGGAAAACATATCAGGTGGTTATTTTACTGTTGACCTGGATATCATTCGTGAAGTTTTATTACATAAACCATGGGTAAAAAATGTTGCGTTAAGAAGAGAGTGGCCGGCACGCTTAACGGTTTATATTGAGGAGCAGGTGGCTGTTGCGTACTGGAACAAAGATGCCTATTTAAATAAAGATGGCAAGCTGTTTAAGCCTGAAATTATTAATACAACATTAAACCTGCCAAATTTAAATGGGCCATCAGGGCAGCATGATAATGTCTGGAAATTTATGAATATTCTTTATAAAGAAACTGCGATGTTAAATTATGAAGTCATACGTTTGAATCTTGATGACAGACGAGCGTGGCAGCTGGCGCTTGTAGAACGCCTTGCTAGCGAACAGCTCGGCAGAGAAGTTGCTGGTTCAGAAGATGTGCTAATTGAAATTAGGCTTATTGAAGTGAAGCTGGGTCGTTTTGATACTGAAAAAAGGCTACAACGACTCGTAGGTGTATTGCCTGCATTAATCGTTGAGCATGGAATAAAACAAACCGATTACGTGACACGAAAAATAAAGGTTATTGATATGCGTTATCCAAACGGTTTTGCCGTGCAGTTTAGTGAGGCTTGAAACAATGACAAAAAAGTCTGACAAAAATATGTTAATCGGTCTCGATATTGGTACCTCCAAGGTAGTGGCCATTGTTGGTGAGGTGACTGATGATGGCGAAATAGAAATTATTGGCATAGGTTCAAATCCATCTAACGGATTAAAAAAGGGTGTAGTGGTTAACATTGAATCCACTGTGCAGTCTATTCAGCGTGCTGTGGAAGAAGCAGAGCTGATGGCGGGTTGTGAAATCAATTCTGTTTATGTTGGTATTGCCGGTAGCCATATTCGTAGTCTGAATTCACATGGCATTGTTGCCATTCGTGAACGTGAAGTTACCAATGGTGATTTAGATAGAGTGATTGATGCAGCGCGTGCAGTTGCCATTCCTGCTGATCAAAGAGTGCTGCATATTCTGCCGCAGGAATTTATTATTGATGACCAGGAAGGAATCCGTGAACCGATAGGTATGTCAGGTGTGCGCCTCGAAGCAAAAGTACACCTGGTAACGGGAGCAGTAGGTGCGGCACAAAACATTATTAAGTGCGTTCGCCGCTGTGGTTTAGAAGTGGATGATATTATTCTTGAGCAGTTAGCGTCCAGCTATTCGGTTTTAACCGAAGACGAAAAAGAGCTGGGTGTCTGTCTGGTTGATATTGGTGGTGGTACTACTGATATTGCCGTGTTTTCTGAAGGCGCTATTCGTCACACCGCAGTCATTCCTATTGCCGGTGACCAGGTGACAAACGACATTGCAGTGGCATTACGCACACCCACACAATACGCGAATGAAATAAAAATAAAATATGCATGTGCGTTACGGCAGTTAGCTAATCCGGAAGAAACCATTGAAGTGCCAAGTGTTGGTGATCGACCACCACGTAAATTGTCACGACAAACGCTGGCTGAAGTTGTTGAGCCACGTTATGAAGAATTGCTTGCTTTAGTGCATGCAGAATTACGCCGCAGTGGTTTTGAAGAAATCATTGCAGCCGGTGTGGTGTTAACGGGCGGTAGTTCAAAAATGGAAGGTGTTATTGATTTAGCTGAAGAGATTTTCCATGCCCCCGTACGTTTAGGTTTGCCACAGTATGTTTCCGGTTTATCCGATGTGGTTAGTAACCCAATTTATGCGACGGGTGTTGGTTTATTACTGTTTGGACATCAGCATAGAAATACTGGCACCAGTCATATCATGATGGAAGGTGGTGTAAAAGGGGTTTTTCAACGGATGAAGGGCTGGTTTCAGGGAAATTTTTAATGTAACCACTCTGTCCACTACTAATACTTGCTATTTTCGCGTTGAATTGACAAGTGTTAGGGAGGTTCTGAGTAGTTACCTTTTAACAAGCGATGCGGCAAGCGTAATAACAAGTGTAATAAAAGCAGATGAACAAAATAATTAAAATTAAATTGAGAGGAGAAAGGCCATGCCTATGTTTGAATTGATGGATTCCGGTGCACAAGATGCAATAATAAAAGTCATCGGTGTGGGTGGCGGTGGTGGTAATGCTGTGCAGCACATGGTGCGCAGTGGTATCAACGCCGTTGATTTTATCTGTACAAATACTGATGCCCAGGCATTAGGACGTGTTGAGGGTGCTAAGTCATTACAGATCGGCAGCAACATTACCAAAGGTCTGGGTGCGGGTGCAACACCTGAGATTGGGCAGCAGGCAGCACTGGAAGATCGAGAACTCATTCAGGAAGCCATAGCAAATACCGATATGTTATTTGTTACTGCAGGCATGGGCGGCGGTACAGGTACCGGCGCCGCACCTGTGGTTGCACAGATAGCGCGGGAAATGGGCATACTGGTTGTCGGTGTTGTCACCAAGCCTTTTTCTTTTGAAGGCGCGGCCAGAATGAAGATTGCGATGCATGGCATCAAAGAATTAAGCAGCCATGTTGACTCCTTAATTACCATTCCAAATGATAAATTGCTTGATGTGTACGGGCGCGATTTCGATCTAATGAATGCGTTTAGCGGTGCCAATGATGTGCTTTGTGGAGCGGTGCAGGGTATTACCGAATTGATTACCAACCCGGGTGTCATCAATGTGGACTTTGCTGATGTAAGAACCGTTATGTCAAAAATGGGCATGGGTATGATGGGGTCCGGTCGTGCCTCGGGTGAAGAGCGAGCAAAAGAAGCTGCGGAAGCTGCCATCGCCAGCCCATTACTTGAGGATGTAAATCTGTCAGGTGCTCGTGGTATTCTGGTCAATGTTACCGGTGCCAATATGACTTTGGGTGAGTTCCAGGATATTGGCGCGGTAATAAACGGTTTTGCTTCTGAAGATGCAACTGTGGTGATGGGCACCGCTATTGACGAATCACTGGATGACGAAATTCGCGTGACAGTTGTTGCTACTGGTCTGGGTAATGGGCATCAAACTACCATGCCTGCACCTGTGACTGCATCTGCGCCTGCTGCAGAGATTAAAGTTATTAAAGAAGCACCTGCAGAAATAAAGTCTTCGAGTATAGAGCCTTCGTATAAAGAATACGATACACCAACGGCTATTCGCAAAACACGAACCTCAGGCGAGGCGGTGTCAGTCAATGGCGAATATGATGAAGAAATGCTTGATATACCTGCATTTTTACGTCGACAGGCTGACTAATAAATGATGAATTACAAATTACGAATGACTAAATTCCAATTTTACTCCGTGTGTGTGATAATAAGGTTTTTTTCGTAGTCTTGTGCTACTTGGGCTATTAGTGAGCCATCGGCTAGCAATTGGCTTTGGTGATGTGCATAGGAACAGATATTTTGATTAGGCAAAGAACATTAAAAAACGTGATTCGAGCGACAGGTGTCGGCTTGCATTCAGGTAAAAAAGTATATTTGACATTACGCCCGGCGCAGCCTGATACGGGTGTTGTTTTTCGCCGTGTTGATTTAGATGAACCAGTAGAAATAAAAGCAACCGCATCCAATGTGGGCGCGACTTTATTGTCGACAACATTAGAGCAAAACGGTGTTACTATTTCTACCGTGGAACATTTGCTGTCAGCAATGGCAGGCTTAGGCATTGATAATGCTTACGTCGATGTCAGTGCTTCAGAAGTCCCCATTATGGATGGTAGCTCAGGTCCTTTCGTGTTTTTGATTCAATCTGCTGGCATTGTCGAGCAGAACGCGCCGAAGCGTTTTATTCGCATTAAAAAATCAGTGGTGGTTGAAGAGGAAGGTAAATGGGCTCGGTTTGACCCGTTCGATGGGTTTAAAGTGAGTTTTGCCATTGATTTTGATCACCCTGCTTTTAAAGGTAGCCCATGTACCGCTGAGATTGACTTTTCAACCACTTCATTTGTTAAAGAAGTGAGTAGAGCGCGTACCTTTGGGTTTATGAGTGATATCGAAGCATTACGTAAAAACAATCTGGCTTTAGGCGGCAGCATCGATAATGCCATTGTGGTTGATGAATACCGGGTGGTAAATGAAGATGGATTACGCTACGAAGATGAGTTCGTCAAACATAAAATTCTGGATGCGATTGGTGATTTATATTTATTAGGTCACAGTTCTATCGGCTCTTTTTCGGGTTACCGTTCTGGTCATGCACTTAATAATAAGTTACTCAAAGCATTATGCGCAGATCCGGATGCGTGGGAAGAAGTAACTTTTGAAGATGAAAAAGCATCTTCCCCCATTTCATATACACAACCATTGCAGTCGTTTTAAGTTTTGTTAGCGTGGTTGGCAATTTTCAGTAACGCAGATTTTAATTGTTCATCGTTCATGCTGTGAGCAGATTGCGACAATAATTCAGCTGTTTTTTTACTGATATGTGGTCGTTTTTTCTCGGCTGCTATCTGTTTCTGAGAGGAACCCGTCTGGTTAACACTGGCAGGGTTATAGCGTGTGCTGATCTGAACATGATGAATAATTTGCGCTTTTTCCATCCTTTGGTCCGTAAACGGCACATCCTTGTGCCACTTCTCGGGACGAATGATTGTGTTCGCGCTATTTTCACGTATAAACTGAAGAATCTGTGGGCTAAGCTGGCGTAGTCTGGTTGTCCATACTGGGGAATCGGTAATTAACATCAAATTTTGATTGCGAATATTGGCCACTTCAACGTGGTTGCGGCATTCAATGGGCAAAATTTGCTGTAATAATCGCGTATATTGATCCAATTTCCTGGTCTGGATCATAAACTTTTGATCAATTTGTTCGTTTAGTGGCTTCATAATGTTAAAAAATCAGTAACTACTCAGCTAGCCCCTGAAAACCGCCAGCTCTGCGTTAAAAAATGGACACTTACACGTGTAAGCTCACATTTTTCGCCTTGATCTGACGATTTACAGGGGCAATCTGAGCAGTTAATCGCCATTATTATACTCGCTGAGTAGTTACAAAAATCAATGGATTAGCTATACTTTAAAAAACTACTGTCCGATACTACGTGTATGAATATTATTTTTGTTGGGAATTTTAGAGGTAAGCCACTGCGTTGCCAGTTAGATGGCAAATTGCAGTTATTTGCCTGCTTCGCTATTATAAGCCTTTTTGCCGGATTATTGGTTGGCAGCGGTTACTGGTACAGTAAAACACATACAGTAGTAAATGAGCTGGTTGCGCTGGAACACGATATTTTTAAACAAAAAATATTGATTCAAGAGGCCAGGCAGTCAGCAACGACTGAGTTTGATGCCCTTGCTGCACGTTTAGGTACGATGCAGGCGAATGTTATTCGGCTGAATGCGTTAGGAAAGCGCTTAGTCAAAGTTGCAAAACTGGACGCAAAAGAATTTAATTTTAAGGATGTCCCATCTTATGGCGGCCCTGTCGAAGTGGAAAGTGTTGCTGGTATTAATTTGGCCTCTATAAATTTTGCTTCGGTTATATCAAATTTAGACAAACAACTGACCAGCCGTGAAGAACAACTTAATGTGCTTGAAGAAGTTATCATGAGCCGTCAGTTAAGAAGTGAGTCTAAACCGCGAGGTCGCCCAATAACAAAAGGCTGGACTTCTTCCTATTATGGTAAGCGTACCGATCCTTTCACCGGCAAACTGGCGATGCATAAAGGCATGGACTTTGCTGGCAAAGAAGGCAGTGAAGTTATTTCGGTCGCCAGTGGTGTAGTCACCTGGTCAGGTAATCGTTATGGTTATGGTAAATTAATCGAAGTCAATCATGGTAATGGTTATGTTACTCGCTATGGACATAACGCCGAGCTGCTGGTTGAAGTTGGTGATACTGTGGTAAAAGGGCAGGCTATAGCGGCCATGGGGTCAACAGGACGCTCAACAGGACCGCATGTTCATTTTGAAGTGCTTAAAAATGACCGGCAGGTTAATCCCTCAAAATATGTTGCTTTAAAATAATTACGAGTAGTGGTGCATGGATGCACCGTTTACGAACCAAAGGATGGAATTACTAATTACGAATTACTAATTTTACAAACAGTGCTTGTTACACGGCTCATTGTGTTTTTATGTGTTTTTACCGTAACACGACAAAAACACTCAAGTACGCATATGAAACACACAATAGCAACTTTTTTTAATTAGTAATTTCACCACTGTGGCAGCATCCTCGCAATATTATATGACCCGTCAGCGGTTCTCAGGCATAATACATCGAATTTTTTACTTTTTAGTAAAAGTTACCTAATTGTTTTTACATCACAAAGTTACAGGTTAAATAATCACTATGATTTTGAATGCTGTTAAAAAGGTATTTGGTAGTCGAAATGATCGACTGATCAAAAAATACCGTAAAACCGTAAATCAAATTAATGCGTTGGAAGACGAGTTTAAAGCGCTCAGCGATGAACAGCTGGCAGCAAAAACCCAGGAATTCCGCGAGCGTCTGAAAGACAACCACAAAGATAACAGTGGCAGCAAAGGTGAAACCATAGAGCAACTGTTAGCAGAGGCCTTTGCAACTGTGAGAGAAGCTGGTCGCCGGGTATTCGATATGCGTCACTTTGATGTGCAGCTAATCGGTGGCATGGTTCTGCATGATGGGAAAATTGCAGAGATGAAAACCGGTGAAGGTAAAACCCTGGTTGCTACCCTGGCCGCTTATCTGAATGCATTACCTGGAAAAGGCGTGCACGTAGTTACCGTTAATGATTACCTGGCAGCACGTGATGCAGAGTGGATGGGGCAGCTATACAATTTTCTGGGTATGACAACGGGTGTCAGTGTTTCAGGTATGGATCATGTCGCCAAAAAACAGGCATACGCAGCAGACATCACCTACGGCACCAACAATGAGTTTGGCTTCGATTACCTGCGCGATAACATGGCATTTACCGCCGAAGAAAAAGTTCAGCGTCAGCCTTATTTCGCCATTGTCGATGAGGTGGATTCAATTTTAATTGATGAAGCCAGAACACCGTTGATTATTTCAGGTTCGGTGGGGGAAAGCAGCGACCTGCATATCAAGTTTAAAGAAATCGTCAAAAAACTGGAGCAAGGCCGCTTAAGCATGAGCAAAGAAGAGCCGGAAGAAGGTGACTTTGCAGTCGATGAAAAAAATAAAAGTGTTCATATTACCGATCAGGGGCATCAGCGTTTAGAAGAAATTCTGGTAGAAGAAAAAATTCTCGATGAAAATGACAGCTTATACAGTGCAACCAATATTAGCCTGGTGCATTATTTGAATGCTGCATTACGCGCAATGGTGCTGTTTGAAAAAGACGTACATTATATTGTGCGAGATAACCAGGTCATCATCGTTGATGAATTTACCGGTCGTACCATGGAGGGGCGGCGCTGGTCAGAAGGTTTGCACCAGGCGGTTGAAGCCAAAGAAAATGTGCCAATTCAAAATGAAAATCAGACCTTAGCATCGATTACCTTTCAGAACTATTTCAGGTTATATAACAAACTTTCTGGCATGACCGGCACAGCCGATACCGAAGCCGAAGAGTTATTACAGATTTATAACCTTGAAGTCATCATAATTCCAACCAATAAACCGATGGCGCGTGTGGATAATACCGACCTGGTATTTTTAACGCCTGATGAAAAATATGATGCCATTGTTGAAGACGTAAAAGATTGCGTTAAAAGAAACCAGCCGGTGCTGGTGGGTACTGCATCGATAGAAGTTTCCGAGCATATTTCCAGTTTGTTAAACAAAGACGTTATAAAACATAACGTGTTAAACGCCAAACAACATGAAAACGAAGCGCATATTATTGAGAACGCGGGTCTGCCTGCTGCGGTAACGATTGCTACTAATATGGCAGGACGTGGTACGGATATCGTGCTGGGCGGTAATCTGGAAGCGGAGCTGAAAAAAAATAAAGAGGTAGATAAAGCCAGGCTGGGCAACATACAAGATGGCGCAGGATTAGATATTATCAGGCAAGAATGGGATAAACGCCATCAGCAAGTTCTGGATGCTGGTGGTTTACACGTTATCGGTAGTGAGCGTCACGAGTCCCGGCGTATAGACAACCAGTTACGCGGACGTTCCGGTCGTCAGGGTGATGCCGGCTCCAGTCGTTTTTACCTGTCATTACAGGATGACCTGATGCGTATTTTTGCCTCTGATAAAGTTGGCGCATTAATGAAAAAACTCGGCATGGAAAAAGGCGAGGCGATTGAGCATCCCTGGGTTAACCGTGCCATTGAAAATGCACAACGTAAAGTTGAAGGTCATAACTACGATATTCGTAAACAACTGCTCGAATATGATGATGTTGCCAATGATCAACGTAAAGTTGTTTACGCACAACGTAATGAAATGATGGCTGAAGCCGATCTGTCTGTTACTGTCAACGCTATTCGTGAAGACATAATCAATAGTATTATTACAGCACATATTCCACATGGTAGCATTGATGAGCAGTGGGACATTGAAGGACTGGAAAAAGCATTAGACAGTGAGTTTGGTCAGACTTTGCCTGTTGTCGAATGGTTGGAACAGGACAATATGCTGGATGAAGCAGGCCTGCGTAGAAAAATCCAGGCTGACATTGTTGATGAATACAACGCAAAGAAGCAAATGGTTGGTAGCGACGGTATGCGTAATTATGAAAAACATGTGATGCTAAATGTTCTGGATAAACTCTGGAAAGAGCATCTGGCAGCAATGGATTATTTACGGCAGAGTATTGGCCTGCGTGGTTACGCACAAAAAAATCCTAAGCAGGAATATAAACGTGAAGCTTTTGAAATGTTTGGCGAGATGCTTGAGCGGATTAAATACGAAGTAGTCACTATTCTTTCAAAAGTAAAAATACAGTCGAACGAACAGGTTGAGCAACTTGATGCCAATCCCGATTCTAACTATGGAAGGCCACAAGTTGAGAATGTAAACTACCAACATGCAAATGCCGCCGGAATGCAACAATCACAGGAAGGCGACAAGGCACAGGCTGCCAGGGCAACGGCGCAACCCTACCATCGTGAGCAGAAAAAAGTAGGGCGTAATGAGCCTTGTCCTTGCGGATCTGGCAAGAAGTATAAACAATGTCACGGTAAGCTGTCATGAATAATGGTTAATTATTAATGGTTAATGAAGGTCAAAAACAAAAAGCACCAATATTTAACCATGAACTAGACAACGCCGCTTTTCATTAACCATTAACAATTAACCCTTAACAATTATAATTATGGCAGTTGGACTTGTTGAACCTGACGAGATATACCCTGTTGCAGGAATAAAACTCGCGTCTGTTTCTGCGGGTATCAAAAAAAATGGCAGCAACGATCTGGTGGTTTTTGTTATAGATGAAAACGCACCTTATGCGGCACATTCTGCTACACATATTGCGGCTACCTGCGCTGCCACGTTTACCCAAAATGCCTTTTGTGCAGCGCCGGTTACACTGGCAAAAAAGCATTTGTCACTGTTTTCACCTAAACGCCCAGTCAGAGCTTTACTGATTAATTCTGGAAATGCCAATGCCGGTACTGGCGAAATCGGCGAACAAAACGCGCTGCAAAGTTGTCTCTGGTTAGCAGAAAAACTTCAATGTTCAGTTGAACAAATCCTGCCTTTTTCCACAGGCGTTATTGGTCAACAGTTACCTATGCTGGCACTTCAATCGGGTGTCGATAAAGTTGTAAATAATCTCGCTGAAGATAACTGGTTAGCTGCAGCAAAGGGAATAATGACAACGGACACAATAGCCAAAGCGGTATCAAAAACCATCAAAATAGATGATCGGGTTATCACCATAAGTGGCATTGCCAAAGGCTCAGGCATGATCTGTCCAAACATGGCAACCATGTTATCTTTTGTCACAACAGACGCAAACATTGAAGCAGAATTTTTACAACAGTGTTTATCTAACGCGGTGGAAAATAGTTTTAATTCGATTACCGTTGATGGTGATACATCAACTAATGATGCCTGTGTATTAATAGCCACTGCTAAAGCAAATAATACACAACTTAACAAGACATCAGACGAAGCTGAAATATTTATTGATGCATTAAATGACATTTGCCAGCACCTGGCACAGGCGATTGTGCGTGACGCTGAGGGTGCAACTAAATTTGTTACTGTTAGCGTTTCCCAGGCAAAAACAAAAGCAGAAGCTAAAAATGTTGCTTATACTATTGCGCATTCCCCGCTGGTAAAAACTGCCCTTTTTGCCAGTGATCCAAACTGGGGAAGAATACTGGCCGCGGTCGGTCGCGCTGGCATACATGATGGCATAAAGCGACTGGACATAAGCGGTGTTAATCTGTTTCTTGATGATGTCTGTATTGTTCGTGGCGGCGGCGTTGATGCTGACTACACGGAAGAAAAAGGCCAGGCGGTGATGAATAAACAAGAGATAACCATTGCTGTTGAATTAAACCGAGGTTACGATTCAGCAATTATATGGACTTCTGATTTGTCTTATGATTATGTTCGTATTAATGCTGAGTATCGTACTTAATTTATTATTCGAGATGAAAACAAAAATAATTTGTAACTACTCAGCCTCATCAAAAAAACAGAACACATTCACCAGTAGTGGCACATGGATGTGCTACTACTGGTGAAATTTTTAAAAAATAACGTAAATTGAAATACGCTGAGTAGTTACAAAAAATCGAGCTTAATCCTGATTTACTATGTCTAATATCGTTCACATTGCCGTCGCAGTCATCGTTAATAAAAACAATGAAGTCTGTATCAGCCTGCGCCATAAAAACGTACACCAGGGCGATCTATGGGAGTTCCCGGGTGGCAAGGTGGAGCAGGGTGAAACCATTGAGCAAGCACTGACTCGTGAAATCAAGGAAGAGCTTAATCTTGAAATCAAACAATCTCGCCCGTTAATAACCATTAACCATAACTACCATGACAAAGCAGTGTGTTTGCATGTGCGTAAAGTAATGTTGTACCAGGGAGAGGCCATCAGTCTTGAAGGGCAGCGGGTAAAGTGGTTGCCGGTTTTCCGGTTGTCTGCTGATGATTTCCCTGCGGCCAACTTAGCCCTTATCAAAGCGGTGCAGTTACCGGATAAGTATTTAATCACAGGGAAATTTACTGATAGTGAAAATTTTATTTATAAATTAAAAAATGCGCTTAACAACGGGTTAAAACTGATCCAGCTACGCCTGAAAGAAAATGTACAGGAAGATATAAGTCAGACGCAGTTTTTGCTTGAGCAGACTGCCAAATTATGCAAGCAGGCTGAGGTGGATTTAATGTTGAATCTACAGCCAGGTTATTTGCACAGAATTGATTTATCAAAAATAGAGTTTGCTGGTTTTCATGCTGACAGTAAGACGCTAAACACCCTGTCACAGCGGCCAGAAGGTTTATTGTTTTCTGCGTCCTGTCATAACATGGAAGAGTTGTTACTTGCGATAAAGTTGAAAGCAGATTTCGTTGTATTATCACCAGTGCAGCAAACAGCCAGTCATCCTGATATGCAAGCAATGGGCTGGCAACAGTTTTCTGATTTAATAGAAAATAGTCCCGTTCCGGTATTCGCATTGGGTGGCGTATCTGAAAATGATCTGGAAACCGCCTGGCAGCATGGGGCACAGGGTATAGCGGCTATTAGTGCCTTGTGGGAAAAATAGAAATACCCTTAAAAGCCAAAAACATTAGTCCGCGAATAACGCAAAAGACGCAAATAAAAACATTTTAAGTTTTTTAAACATAATCTGGGTTAACGGTAACGTCACCAGTCTTTCTACCAGTTATTATAAAAAAATTTGTTTTTTGCTTTTTTTTGCGTCTTTTGCGTTATTCGCGGACTAATGTTTTTCATTTGTACTTTAAATCGTGCACATTTTTAATTTAAAGTTCACATCTTCCTTGCACTGCTCAGGCCTCAATGCAGGGTCATTATTTTTCATAAAACGGATCGAGAAGCGATGTTTGCCTGCGCTAATTTCCGGGTAGTACAGGCTTTCTTTTGGTATGGAAATTCGCAGTAATAATACTGCCTGACTGGTATCAAGTGATTTTTGGAAAAAGCCATGTTGTGCGATTTCATTTGTATCGTCGCTACTATGCCTTAACACATCCAGTATTAATTGAACAGATCTGTTTAAATGGCAAAAGGGTTGAAACCATTGCTCAATATTTTTTTGCCGTTTATCTTTCGGCAGTGTCAACCAGTGCTTGAGTGCGGGCAAATCAAAGTCGCAGATACTGCCGGGAACAGAACTTTTTTGTGCAATGGTGGCGAGCAGTTCGATGTTTTTCGTTTTTTGACCCAGCTGTCCTCTCTGCGCCTGTAAGTCGCCAATACGCTGACGTATATTTTTCAACAAAGAAGTCAGCTGTGACTGGTCGATTTGCGGACGTGATGATAATCGTTGCAGCCTTGTATGTTGGCGATCAAGCTCTTTGAGTACTTCAGATTTGATGTCGCTTCGCGTGGTATAAGCCAGTATCTCAAGTATAGCGTTAATGGCGACACGGTTATTCCAGTCCGATCCATGTTTCAGGTGGAAGGAATATTCCTGAAAGAGTTTTTCGAGACGAAGAAAAGCACGTATTTTTTCATTTAAAGGTTGTTCGTAAACGTAATAGTCGGTCACTGCAGTGCTTCTTGTTTCGTATTTTAGATAGTGTATTCCACCAAATTCTACACTTTTTGTCACTATGGTGTGACAGCAATTTTACCTGTAATGGATTCTATTGATTTATTCAGGATAATTGCTGGTATTTTTTATCTAATTGCCTAACCTGAGAGGCTAGATAGTCGAGATTACTGTTATTTTCGATAATATAATCAGCAGCACTGATACGTTTTTCATCCTTTATCTGGCTGTTAATTATTGCGTAAATTTGACTAGAAGTTCTATCATCACGTTGTTTAATACGCTCGACTCTTACCTTCTCTTCTGCCATCACCACAAGTATGCGATCGATAAGGTCAGTAAAACCCGTTTCCAATAATAAGGGGATGACAACAATGAGGTATCCCGCCTGGGTGTTTATCAAGCTGTAATGTTGTATTTGCCGGTTAACTTCATTTCGTATGGCAGGGTGTAAAAGATTTTCCAGTTGCTGTTTTTGTTGTTTATTGCCGAATACAATTTGTGCCAGTTTTTTTCTGTCGATGAAGCCTTTAGCATCAAGTACCTTATTGCCAAAAATTCCCACAATTTTTTTCAGCACGGACGGATTATGATTAATAAGCTCACGAGAAATAATATCAGTATCAATAATAGGGATGCCAAGTTTTTGAAATTGGTCAGAGACAGTGGTTTTACCACTGCCGATGCCGCCTGTTAGCCCAATTTTTAGCATAGCTGAGTCTATAAAATTATAAAAACGAGAGATAAGTCTGGTTAATGCTCTCGCCCCATAATAGAGCAATCCATCCAGCCGCCGCCAGATAGGGACCAAAAGGAATTGGTTGCTGTTGTTTGGTTTTACCCATCAGCAACATGCTAATACCGGCTATGGCACCGACAACCGATGATACCAGTATAATTTGTGGCAGATAGCTAAACCCCATCCAGGCACCCAGTGCAGCCAGTAGCTTAAAATCACCAAATCCCATGCCTTCCTTTTTTGTTAACAGCTTAAACAAATGATAAACCGACCAGAGGATCAAATAACCAGCCATCGCACCAATAATGCTGGATTTTAAATCAGTGAATAAGCCAAAGAAGCTTAAAAAGATGCCTGTCCACAACAAGGGCAGCGTCATATTATCAGGTAATAATTGTTTCTTTAGATCAATTAAGGTGAGGGCGATTAATACCCAGGTAAAAACTAAGGCGGCCAGTGTTTGTATGGTCACGCCAAATTGATAAGCCACTATAATAGATGAAAAACCTGTGACTAGCTCAACAGCCGGGTACTGTGCAGAAATTTTTGACCCGCAGGATGAGCATTTTGCCCGTAGCAGTAGGTAGCTAATAACGGGTATGTTTTCCCAGAAACGTATTTTATGGCCACAGTATGGGCAGGCCGATGCAGGGCTTGCCAGATTAATGGATAACAGAGTCGGCTCTATTTCAGGTGGCTTTAATTCCAGGAATTCATGGCATTCCAGTTTCCAGTCACGTTCCATCATAAGAGGCAGGCGATAGGCGACAACGTTTAAAAAACTGCCTACGCATAAGCCGAATAATAAAACGCTAGAATAAAATAACCCCGGCGAGTATTCAAATGCGAGGCTTATACTCTCAAAAATATTAGTGATACTTTCAAACATGTGATTGACTACTTAAATACGAGGGCTGTTTTAAACTACTTCACCCATCTTGAAGATAGGCAGGTACATGGCGATAACCAGACCACCAATAATAACAGCAAGGAATGACATAATTAGCGGCTCCAGCATTGCAGTCAGGTTGTCTACCGCATCATCAACTGCCTCTTCATAATACTCGGCAACCTTGTTCAGCATCTCATCAAGCGCACCGGACTCTTCACCAATGCCAACCATTTGAATCAGCATATTGGGAAACAGGCCTTTATTCTGCGCCAGACTGGCCTGTAATGTTGTGCCGGAAGAAATATCATCTCTTACCTGTAAAATCGCTTTTTGATAGACGCTATTACCCGCTGCGCCTGCCACAGACTCCATAGCTTCTACTAATGGAACGCCGGCGGCAAACATGGTGGCGAGGGTTCGGGAAAAGCGGGCAATGGCTGCATTGGTTGTTAAGAGACCAACTGCAGGTAACTTAAGCGCTAATTTGTCCAGTGAGTCTCTAAAAGTTTTTGATCTGATTTTAGCCTGCTTGAAACCATAGATCGTGCCAACAATGACAGCAAGAAATAGCCAGACATTGTCCACCAGGGTATCGGATAAACCCACAACAAATAATGTGAATGCTGGCAGTTCGGCACCAAATCCTTCAAACATTTCAGCAAAGGTAGGCACAACAAAAATTAACAGAATTGCCGATACCACAACAGCGACAATAAGCACAGAAATAGGGTAAGTCATGGCTTTTTTAATTTTATTTTTTAATGCTTCCGACTTTTCTTTGTAGGTGGCCACTTTTTCAAGCAGGGTTTCCAGGGCACCGGACTGTTCGCCAGCATCGACCAGACTGACAAATAAATCATCAAAATAAGCAGGGTGCTGTGCCAGTGCGCTAGCTAACGTGCCGCCAGCTTCAACGTCAAGTTTAACCTGCATAATTAACTTCGCCATGCTCGGGTTAGAATGACCCTGACCGACAATATCAAAAGCCTGCACCATAGGCACGCCGGCCTTCATCATGGTGGCGAGCTGGCGGCTAAAAACCGCAATGTCTTTTGTGGTTATCGCCTGTGCCCTGGGCGCAAACAAACCGCCGCCTTTCTTCTTGATTTTGCCTTTTTTAGGGATTAAGCCCTGTTTGCGTAATTCTGCTTTAACCACATCAGCGCTGGCAGCCGTCATTTCGCCTTTGACAGTCTGTCCTTTTTTGTTGGTGCATACCCAGGAGTAGGTTGCGTTTTTTACTTTAGCTTTTGTTTTTGTTTTTGCCTTAGCCATTCTATATATCCTGATCGTTTTTCTTTTTAGTCTTTTGCCACGCGGATTTTAGTCTCAAGTGCGTCACATTAGTCTTTTGTCACACGATTAATTTCTTCAAGACTGGTTAGTCCTGCAACCACTTTCTTAATGGCAGATTCTCTTAAGTTAGCAATACCCTCTTTTTTAGCCTGATCAGCAACATCAATCGCGGTGCCGTTATTCATAATAATGCGGCCAATTTCATCAGAAATAGGCATCACCTGATAGATGCCGATACGTCCTTTATAACCGTCGCTGCACATATCACAGCCGGCTGCCTTGAATAAATCCGGTTTCGCATTGATTTGCTGAGCAGTGAAACCTTCTTCTTCCAGTGCAAAGCGTGGGATATCAACTTTTTCTTTACAGTGCTTACATAATCGACGGGCTAGTCGCTGGGCAATAATTAAAGACACAGAAGAGGCGATATTAAAAGGTGGTACGCCCATATTGACCAGTCGAGCCAGTGTTAGTGGTGCATCATTGGTATGCAGAGTAGACATCACCATGTGACCTGTTTGCGCCGCTTTAATAGCAATCTCAGCTGTTTGCAGGTCACGAATCTCACCCACCATGATGATATCCGGATCCTGACGCAAGAAAGCGCGTAAAGCTGCTTCAAACGTTAATCCGACTTTTTCATTGACGTTCACCTGATTAATACCTTCGAGATTAATCTCCACCGGATCTTCAGCAGTTGAGATGTTGGTATCAACCGTATTTAAAATATTTAGACCGGTATATAAGGACACGGTTTTGCCGCTACCGGTAGGCCCCGTTACCAGAATCATACCGTAGGGATTAGCCAGCGCACTGAGATACAGTTCTTTCTGATCAGGCTCATAACCCAGTGCATCAATGCCCAGCGAGGCACTTGAAGGGTCAAGAATACGTAATACAATTTTTTCACCAAATAGTGTCGGACAGGTATTAACACGAAAATCAATGGCTTTGGTTCTGGATATTTTTAATTTAATACGCCCGTCCTGTGGCACCCTCTTTTCAGCGGTGTCCATACGAGACATAACCTTGATACGGGCGCATAATTTAGCACTCATAATAATGGGCGGTCTGGCTACCTCGCGTAATACACCATCAATACGAAGTCGCACACGGTAGATTTTTTCATAGGGTTCAAAATGAATATCGGATGCACCTTTTTTGATTGCATCGAGAAAAATCTTGTTAACAAAACGGACGACGGGCGTATCATCAATTTCAGATCCGGCTTCCTCCTCTTTTTTCTGAGCATCCGGGTCGGTAAAATCCAGATCATCAAGATCATCCAGATCACTGCCCATCATTTCGTCCATGGCTGCTTCCTGTTCTTCCAGCAGTTTTTCTACCATTTTGGACAGTTTGCTTTCTTCTACAAGAATGGCTTCAGTGTTAATGCCTGTCTGAAATTTAATATCGTCAATAGCAGCAAGATTGGTTGGGTCTGCAATGCCAACGTATAAACGATGGCCACGTTTAAATAAGGGCAGGGCATGGTGTTTTTTTATCAATTTTTCATCGACAATATCGCGAGGAATAGATTCAGGGTCGATGGCATCCAGGTCAAAAACAGGTAAGCCGAACTCTTTTGAGGCTTCCATGGCGATTCTTTTAGCAGAAATAATTTTATTGTCTACCAGGTATTTGGTAAATGAAATATTTTCCTTAAGTGCGCCTTTTAATGCGTTAAGTGCGCGCTCCTCATCCAGCAGACCATCAGAGACCAGCTTTCGAGGCAGGCCTTTTAGTTTAAGTTTTGCCGCCATGAAAATTCCTGAAATAATTTATAACAAATGATTTGCCGATTAGAATATTTGTTTTTATCTCTTAAATATAGCTTATTTTTTCATAAAATCTTGTCGCTGTGGTTAAATAAGGGTGAATAAAATCAGTAACAAAAGTTAATTTTTGAGTATGTTTTTTTAGAGGCCTATTGGCCACAGGGCACTCTTTCACTCTTTGTATTCAGGCAGATTTTAATGTGTTGGTATCATCATGGAATGGCGCTGAGATGATATGACTTCAAAAACCCCGCCTATGAGTGGTGGTTTTGTCAGTAGATTAAGTTTTGGTTGAAACGGTGCTTGCCTGGCACCCTATACCGTTACAGTGTACTTATTTGGTTCAAGAGCAAACGGTTGATGATGCGATATTCTGACATTGACGTTGCTGTAATATCCAAAGAATCATTACCAGCATGGTTGTTATCAAATATTCGTGAACAACTGGAAGACAGTCAAATTTTATATAAAGTAGATTTGGTGGATTTAAATGACGTTTCTGAGGAATTTAAAGAAAAAGTAATTAGCGAAGGGGGTTTATGGAAAGACTAAATCAGCGCATACAAATAGCAAACAAAGCCATAAAACCTGTTAAAGTCGTACTTTAAAGCGTATTATTAACCATGTGCTATAAAGTACTTTTGAAGGTGTGAATATGATAAGCATTACAGCGAATGAATTAAAAACAAAAGGTGTCTCCGTAGTAGAAAATGCATTATGTGGTGGGGATGAAGCGATTATTACTGTACGTGGTAAGGATAAATATGTCATCATCGACGTGAATAAATACAGCAAGATGCGAGAGTATGAACTGGAAATTGCCTTGCTTGAAGCTAAAGACGATGTGAAAGCGGGGCGGGTTAAACGCGACAGTGTTGCAACTCACATGAAGCGAGTAACAAAGTAATGACCTATGTGCTCATTTATCCAGAGAGTTATATTAAACGAGCAAGAAAATTTTTATGTAAACACCCGCAGATACATGGACAGTATCGTAAAACACTTGAACTGCTGGAACTTAATCCTAAGCATCCATCATTACGCCTGCATGACCTGGAAGGCCGGTTGAAAGGCCTGCCATCCGTATCCATTAATATGGCTTACCGCATCGTGTTGGAGCTTGAAATAAAAGCTAAAGAAATTACGCTCATCAATGTTGGTAGCCACGATCAGGCTTATTAAAATGCCGTAAAACTCCGACCTTCAGGTGGAGATATAATGCACGGATTGCGAAGTGATCCTGTGATTCCTTTGCTCTTTACGACCCCAATTATTTAAGATACAGCGTATCGTACTTACCGGTTAAATCATCAGGAAGGCTAATACTTGTGTATACTCATGTGTATGGTTATAATAAAATCCATGTTATACAAACATTGAGGAGTTTTCATGGTAGCCACGCATAGAAACCTTGTAAGAAAACAGTTTTTAATATCAAAAGATAGTGTTGAAAAACTTGAAAATCTGGCAAGAATTCGAAATATATCGGCTTCAGAAGTGGTCAGGCAGGCGATTGATTCATATGATCCGCAGCAGCCGGACGATCTGGATATGCCTGAATTAATCGAGCTTGTTGGTGAGAAATTAAAAGAGGCGATTGATTCTACGCAAAAGGCAAACAGGAAAATAAAAACCACATTAAGAATACTCGCACATGGAGAAGCACCATAATGGCAAGCTGGAAAGATATTTTGCTGGACACGCTTAAATTAACCGATGAGGTAAAACGGCTTAACCAGTACACAGAAAAACTGTCAGAACGTACTATTGATATAGACAAGCGATTAGTCAGGCTTGAAACCATGGTTGAGATTTCACAGCAACGGTTACAAAAACTAGCTGAAGACTGACCAATTATTTTTAATGTTACACTGACCCAATTATCACCCCAATTATCCCCTGCCCACCCTACCAGGCTGCTATGCCACGTTATCAGTTAAATGCAGTAATTTGGCTTGAGTTGATTCTAAAATTGAATCTCGTAAAAAAGAGCTTGCACCAATTATTTCAATACCAATAAGTTCGCCTTTGTTATTTAATTCTGCGGTGATGTTTGGGCTTATTTCCACGCTACCAGCCTCAGGCTCATCAGATATTGATAGATGGATAATATCTTCATCTTTGAAATAGGATAATTGTGGTTCTTTCATTTTTTAAACCTCCCGCTTTTTATTCTATAATTAATTTGCTGGCGAGTCGTTGCATGAATGGTTATGGGTGTGATTGCACCATTATCATCAATTTCATGAGGAATCATTACCAGAATATTTGAGTCTTTTCCAACCGCTACCCATCTGTCTGTTGAAGTATCAAAATATTTTTCATTACTATACCTGATTATGTCTTCAATATTAACTAAACTGAAGCCACGAAGTTTCACTCTGTATTTTAAATAATCTGTCCAGATAATTTCATCCATGATCTCGATAGTAACACACGCTATTGATCATTCAAATTTTGAAAATGGGGAGTAATACTGAATTATTGAAAGAAATAAGGGATAGTGTGAATAAAGGGTTGGCTTTAGGTGGTGAGCGTTTTAAAACGCAAATAGAAGCATTAACGGATAGGCGGGTAACACCGAGAAAGGCGGGGCGACCAAAAAAGGTTATGGACTTGAATTCAAGGGAAGGTATGGATTAATGTTACTCTGACCCCAATTATCATTACTCTGACCCCAATTATCATAAATTTGTTGCGTACCTCTTTAAGTTCATGTACTGTAATAAGTACTTATATGTGCTTACATAGGGAGTAATTATGCAAACATTGAGTTATACAGCTTTTAGAAATCAACTAGCAAAAATTTTAGATCAGGTAAATGATGATCATGCGCCGGTATTAATCACGCGGCAAAATGGTAAGCCTGCTGTAGTGGTTAGTCTTGAAGAATTCCAGGCTTATGAAGAAACGGCTTATTTGATGGCTAGCCCTAAGAACAAGCAGCGTTTAGATGCAGCTATCACTCAAATCAACGATGGCAAGAGCGTGTTGCATAAGCTCATTGAAGAATGACTTTATCATGGGCTGATGCTGCATGGGATGATTACCTGTACTGGCAGAGAACTGACAATAAAGTGCTGTTACGTATTAATCTAATGATTAAAGAAATTAAACGTCAACCTTTTAAAGGTATTGGCAAGCCGGAGCCTTTAAAGCATGACTGGTCAGGCTACTGGTCAAGGCGGATAAACCGTGAGCATAGATTAGTGTACAAAGTAGAAAAAAATATTTTGTATATTGCGCAGTGCCGCTATCATTATTGACAAGCTTTTCTCGTTACCATGCGGGAGTGTGAGAACGAGAAAAATCAGTTGCTCTGACCC
>CAYQXD010000020.1:0-26038 GCA_964421315.1 uncultured Thiotrichaceae bacterium
GCTACCGACAGTTTAAAAAGCACACACTGCGAATACTTATGCAATGATTAATAGCTGGCTCAGACTAAACCCTATGTGTAACTGCAAGTGCCACAAACGGCCAGGCAGACCGCACAGTCTTTTATAGAATTTGAATCAGCCCCCGCAAAGCAGACGTTTCAATCTAATGGCAAACATTTCGAATCTGATATTATCTTGCAATACTATTTTCGGTTTATTCAAAACAGATATTTATCTGGCATTAAAAAGCCGCATCAAATCCAATTAGCGCATAACTCTCACCGGTAAGGTGCCCTGTCCAGAAAGTACCCGTTTTATCGACAGTATCAAGTAAGTCCAGGTTGACTTCCATTACAGCTTTCACATTACGCATGAAGTAGTAGGAAACGGATAGTGTCAACGAATTTATGTCTATGCCTTCATAAATGGTATCAGTATTTTTCAAATCATTGGCATCTGCGTAATTGTATAAACCTGAGTATACCCAGTGGTCACTGTGGATGTAATCAATGCCGATAAAACTGCCAAACCAGCTGTATTTGGTATTGGCATCAATAAACTCATCCCAATCATTTTGCAGGAACTGTGCAAACCAGTAGGTTTTATAGCCAAGTTTGCCGGACAGGTCGATACCGTAAGAGATCTTGTCAGTGTCACGATTACCGCTTTCGGTGCCAGCAATTCCAGTGGCATTTTTCTGTGTGCCGGAATAACCAAATAAACCAAGATTCACACCAGCAAACTCTCCACCAACTCGACCGAATACAGCTTTGCCACTGTTGTTATCAAACAGGTGGTCAGGGCGTTTATAACCGGGACTATTGATCGTGTGATTTTCTGAGATACCGTTACCGTTAACCAGACCTAGTGATAAATCGACAGAACCTGCAGTGTAACCAAAAATTGTTCCGCGATCATAGGTTAGGCCAGCCATGCGATAAACCACAAAATCCTGAAAAGTTAATCGAGTTTCGCGCGGGAACATCAGGTCTGAAACCTGGAACTGACCAAGCATCAAGCTGATATCACTGCCAAAGACATTATCATGTGAAAACCATGCGTCTTCTACAATTACAGTGCCATTATCACCTTTCTCGGCAAAAATAGCGTAAAAATAGTAACTGATGTGATCAGATAAAGGCGCGCTTGATAGCAGTTTTATTAAATAGGGTGATTGAAAATCAGTATCAGCAGAAATGGTGTCACCATTCTCAATATCAATTGTATTGGCTTGCCTGGCTTGCACAAATGCCTGAGTGCGGAGAGCCAGAGGAACACTGCTCGGTAAAGCAAGCATTTCATCACCTGTCTCTACCGTTGAATCTTTCCAGTTGGGTAAGCGGAAGTTATCACTAACGAATTGTTCACCAAATTCATTGAGCCTGGGGAAGGCAGCATGACAGGTGATGCAGCTTATATTATATGTGCGGGAAAATGCAGGCATGGCTTCACTTTTTGCGGGTATCACCAAAGCAAAAAGAATCAGCAAAAAGAAAAAGACAAATAAAATAACCCGATAGTTTTTACTGACCTCAGGGGTTCGCATATTCATGATGATGCTCCATTATTGTTGTGTTGTAGCGGCAGCGTTATTTCTGTTTTGAACCCGCCGAGATTGGTGGAATGTTTAAAACTGACATTTCCATTGTAATCATTGACTATATCGACAGTGATTGCCAAACCGAATCCATGTCCCTGTATTTTTTCATCCAGGCGAACACCTCTTTTAGAGAGCTCATTTATTTGTTTTGGGTCAACACCTGGGCCATCATCTTCAATGCAAATATGAAGATCAGAATCAACATTTAAAGTTAGCACGATTTTTTCTGCTGCCCATTTATATGCATTATCCAACAGGTTGCCGAGTAGCTCCAGCATGTCTTCACGGTCAACGGGATAGATAATGTTGTCTTGAATATTTGTGGTTAACTGCAGCGTTTTATTAGCATACATCATGTCCAGGGTTTTAATCAGCGCCGGCAGGTCATCCGAAAATGAAAACAACGCGCCCGTATGGCTGTGACCTGCGAGTCGAGCACGTTTTAGAATATGATCACTTATCTGATAAATATCATCCGTCTGTTTTATTAATGTCGCTTTAGTTGCATCAGCAATAGTATTTTTATCTGTTATCTGCTTGATGACTGTTAAGGGTTTTTTTATTGAGTGGGCTAAATCACTTAAGGCATCTCGTGAGCGGCGTAAACGTTTTTCCATTGTGGTTAACAAATGGTTTACTTCATCAATCAATGGTCGTATTTCGCTGGGTGATTCTGTGCTCAGTTTATTTAGTTGGCCTTGTTGAAGCAATTTTAATTCAGTGTGCATCCTGGTTAGCGGATTTAAACTTTTGCGAAGAATGAGTGCCTGCAATAAAACCAGAATTAATAATATGCCTGATGCAATTGCAGCAAACCAATATTTAATCTGGTTTATATTTTTATTTATAGTGTTAAGGTCTTCCGCAATGGAGATAGTCAGTTTATTTCCCTGTTTTTTGTAACCACCTGACATAAGCAGTAAAGATTGTTGATTGGGCCCGTATTGTAAAGTGCGCAACTTCTGGCCTGTGTCGACGGTTATAACGTTCAACTTATGATCCCATAATGAGCGGGAGGAAATCGATTGCCTGTCTGTGCTGATCACGTAATAGTGACCGGAAAAAGGTTGACTATAAATTAGATCAATACGTATTGAATCAATTGTTAAAATACCATTATTGTCGAAATTGATAGTGTTAAGTAACGTTTCAGCATCATGTTCAAGGCGTGATGCAATATATTCTTTTGCCATAAACTGAATACTAATGCTGACCAGCACCCACAAAGCTGAGAAGGCGATGATTAAGCTAAGCAATAAACCTGTGCTGAGTTTTGACTGTATTGATTGCATTAGTTTTTGTCCACAAGCACATAACCCTGTCCGCGTCGTGTTTCAATACGACTTTTTCCGATAAGCTGGCGTAAACGTCGGACATATACTTCTATGACATTGCTGTCTTTCTCAGAGTTGAAGTCATAGACATGTTCAGTGAGTCGGGACTTGGATAAAACATTACCTGCATTTAACAAAAAATAGCGCAACAGACGAAACTCAATACCTGTCAACTTATGTGTCTGGCCATCTTCGGTGGTTATGGTTTGTTGTTCTTCATCCAGCGATAACCCTGCGGCCTGAAGTTCTCCACCAGGCTGCTGGCTTGAGCGATGAAGCAATGCGGTAATTCTGGCTAACAGCTCTTCAACATGAAAAGGTTTACCAAGGTAGTCATCGGTGCCCGCTTTGAAACCATTGACACGTTCATGCCAGGCATTTCGCGCGGTAAGTACAATTACGGGTAAATGATTACCGGCAAAACGCCAGTTTCTTAGAACATCAATACCATTTCGTTGTGGTAGCCCAAGATCAAGCACCGCTACATCATAGATCATTTCATTGCCCAGGTATTCTGCGTCAACCCCATTGTCTGCAACGTCTACAGCATAACCCGCAAGTTGTAAGTCCTTCTTAAGTATTATTACCAGATCATGATCATCTTCGGCAAGCAGTAAACGCATGACTAGTTTTCCTCTTTTGCAAATACCAGCTTGCCGGTTTTAGCATTAATATAAACTTCTCTAATCACGCCATCTTTACCAAGTATTTCTATTTCATACACAATTTGTTGATATTTTTTTTCAAGTTCAACTTCAAGGACTATGCCCGGGAAACTCTGCCTTACATTTTTTAGTATGATTTCCAGTGGCAGGATTTCACCGGATTCGAGCAAGCGTCTGGCCTCAATATAATCATCATCGGCCATGGTTACATGCAGAGGACTTAGTATCAAAAAAGCTGCCAACAAGGTACGCATAATGTAACTATTATTATTCATGGCATGAGGAGTAAGCAACCGCTGGATAAACTTGCTGTTAATGACTTACTCAAAGTCAGTAACTGTTAAGTTCTTCATGACGAGCTCAACCATGAATCCATACAGGCCATCAAAATAATTGTTCGGGTATGGCGGTAGCATCGTCACCATTCGCTGGCATCTCTACTGATGCCGCATCACCCTGGTCTGGTGCAGGTGCTGGCGCTTTTTCTTTTCTAAATATTTCAAACACCGTATTGGTATCTGCATCGGTCGCGGCCATGCCGGTTTCTTCATTAATTTTCATCGTCACCAGACCATCCGGGCGAGCTAGTTGCCTTTCCGGTTTTCCAGCTAACGCTACTTTCATAAAATCTATCCATATTGGCAAAGCTGTGCGTGCTGCCGTTTCTTTATTGCCCAACGGCTTGAGCTGATCAAAACCCATCCAGGTTATTGTCACCAGATCAGGATTGTAACCATTAAACCAGGCATCACGCTGATCATTGGTGGTACCCGTTTTACCGGCCAGATCTTTTCTACCCAAAACCCGCGCACGGCGAGCTGTGCCTCGTAATACCACATCCTGCAATATTGAGTTCATCTGAAAAGCCAGCCGGGACTCCAGGGTACGTTCTGCCTGTTTAGGTAATGTTACCAGTGTTTCAGTTTCCGCAATATCGGTTGACCCCTGCTGTTGTAAATCATGCTGTTGTAAATCATGCCGTTCTGCTATGGCACATGAAGTACAGGCGACCACCGGATCAGCTTCATACAGCGTGCTGCCATCAGCATCTTCAATACGCTGAATCAAATAGGGCTCAATTAAATATCCGCCGTTAGCAAACACGGAATAGATGCGGGACATTTGCAACGGGCTTAATTCTGCACTGCCTAATGCTAACGATAAATCATACGGCAGTTCGCTTTTATTTAAGCCAAAATTCTGCGCATATTGCGTGGTGTGTTTGAGACCAATAGAGCGCAGCACACGGATTGAAACCAGGTTTCGAGATTTATACAAAGCCTTGCGAAGCCGAGTCGGACCAAAGGTTTTACCGCTATAATTTTCCGGTCGCCACGTGCCTTCTAGCGCACTATCCTCAAATACCACTGGAGCATCATTAATCAAACTTGCGGGAGTATATTTTTTATCTAATGCAGCGGCATAAACAACCGGTTTAAAACCGGAACCGGCCTGCCTTTTCGCCTGCACCACTCTATTAAATTTACTGCGTTCAAAATTAAAACCGCCGACTAATACCTGTATTGCACCAGTATTGGGTTTTACTGAAACCAGTGCCGCCTGAGGCTGCGGAATCTGCGCCAGACTCCAGCCAGTCACAGAATTCTGAGCTAACCAAACCACATCACCCGGCTTAATAACGTCTGACACCTTTTGCAGTTCTTTGCCCTTGCGATTCACACTAACGTATTCACGCGCCCACTGTATGCCGCTCCAGGGAAGCCGAATCTGGCTGCCGTTTTTTAATAAAGCTGTGGCTGAACGCTGATCTTGCGATGTATCGCTTGCATCCGCATGTCTATCTTTAGCCACGATATCAGAAGCTGCATCATTAACTGACAATATCAGTGCCGGTACAAAACGACCATAATCTTTATCATCCTTTAAAATTGACAGCCAGGCTACTACTTCATCAGCAGCTTCACCGCTATCATTAACCTCAACCTCATTTGATACTGTAATGTTATCGACTGCCGTATCATTCGGATTTAATGCCACATGCCGAATCACACCGCGATAGCCATGACGACGATCATAGGCCACTAGTCCATTCCAGACACTGTCATTAGCGGCTTGCTGCAAACGTTTGTCAATCGTAGTGTAAACATTTAAACCACGCACATACGCTTCATCACCAAATTGTTTAACAATTTCAGCTCGTACCATCTCATTAACATAAGGCGCATAAACACCCAGCGCACTACGATGCCGTTTTGCGGTCACGGCTGCCTTTTTATTTTCTTTAAATTGCGCAGTATTTATAAAACCCAACTTAAACATACGTGATAACACATAGTTACGACGGATGGTGGCACGCTCCGGGTTTACAATAGGATTATAGGTAGAGGGTGCCTTAGGCAATCCTGCTATCATTGCAATCTGTGCCAGTGACAACTCACCCAGATCAGCGCCATAATAGATCTGAGCAGCAGCTGCCACACCATATGAACGATTGCCCAGGTAAATTTTATTTAAATATAACTCAAGAATTTTTTCTTTATCCAGATCACGCTCGATTTTCAATGCCAGCAGAATTTCATTTAATTTACGTAAATAGGTTTTTTCGCTACTTAAGTAAAAATTACGTGCCAGTTGCATGGTGATAGTACTGCCGCCCTGTCCACGCTCACCGGTTTTAATCAGGTTAACAACAGCTCGTAATATCCCCTGATAATCAACTCCCGGGTGTTCAAAAAAACGGTTATCTTCAGCCGATAGAAAGGCTTTTTTCATCAAATCTGGCACTTCTTCAAGCTTTTTTGGTGTACGTCGTTTCTCGCCAAATTCACCCATTAATGCGCCATCACTGCTATATATACGAAGTGGAACCTGAAGCTGTACATTACTCAGCCCCTCAATTGAGGGTAATTTTGGATTAAGATAAAAATAGCCACCGGCAACCACCGCCGCTGCGATCGTCGTCATCACAAATGCAGTGATAATAAGTAACTTAAAAATATTTAAAAAACGCACTGAGCCATTACCTGTAACAAAAAGAATGATTAAGGCGGCAAAGTATAAAGGTTTAACAACAACATTACGATATTGCTCTAAATGATCTAGCCTTTTTATGCACTTACCGCTAATATTTAATGCAAAATTTAAAAACTATTCTACAACTACCTTTAAAATATATGAATAAGGGGGGCAGCGTGGGTCTGCTAAAACGCAAAAAAACTGCCATATTAGGCCTGGATATCAGCTCGACATCAGTAAAATTACTCGAACTAGCTAAGGATGGTGACAGATACCGTGTACAAAGCCTTGCGATAGAGCCATTACCGGATAACGCAGTGGTTGATAAAAACATTCAGGATGTTGAGGCGGTTGGTGAAACTATTCAAAGAGCAGTGAAACGTTCGGGCACCAAAACCAAAAATGCAGCCGTTGCTGTTGCCGGCTCTGCTGTTATCACCAAAATCATTACTATGCCCACCGGTTTAAGCGATGACGAACTGGAAACACAAATTGAAATGGAAGCCGATCAATATATTCCTTATCCATTAGAAGAAATTAATCTCGACTTTGAAGTCATTGGTGAAACAGCAAATAACCCGGACACAGTGGATGTGTTACTTGCCGCCTCGCGAAGTGAAAATATAGAACTACGCTCTGCTGCGCTCTCATTGGGTGGCTTAAACCCTAAGATTGTTGATGTCGAAGCCTATACTATTGAAAATTCTTCTAAATTAATCAGCTATCAGATGGAAGGAGACAGTGAAGACAAGATCATCGCGCTGATTGATATAGGCGCCACCATGACCAGTCTTAATGTAGTTGAAAACAACCACCTTATCTATACCCGCGAACAAAGTTTTGGTGGCAAACAACTAACCGAAGAAATAATGCGGCGCTACGGTCTTTCCTATGATGAAGCAGGCCGCCTTAAAAAAGAAGGGGGTTTGCCGGATAATTATATACCGGAAGTACTGGAGCCCTTCAAAGAAACCATTGCCCAACAGGTAAGCCGTTTTCTGCAGTTTTTTTATACCTCTGGTCAACACAATGCCGTTGATTTAATCGTGCTTGCGGGTGGCTGTGCTTCCATTCCAGGCATTGATGAGCTGGTTGAATCACAGCTTGATACAGCCACCGTCATCGCCAACCCCTTTGCACAAATGTCGCTGGCTGCAAAAGTTAATCCACAGGCCTTAAGCAATGACGCCCCCTCATTAATGATTGCCTGCGGCCTGGCCATGAGGAGCTTTGACTAATGGCCCACATTAACTTACTACCCTGGCGCGAAGAACAACGACAGGAACAAACCCGTCAGTTTGCAACCATTACCATATTATCACTGCTGTTAACCGCCACGCTGGTTTTTATGGTACATGTGACATTCGGCAACCAGATTACCCATCAAAAATATCGCAACACCATGCTACAGAATGAAATAAAAACTCTGGATGCGTCATTAAAGCAAATCGCAACACTGGAAGAAACCAAAGAACAATTACTGGCACGTATGGATATTATTCAGTCGCTACAGCAACAACGCCCGCAAATCGTGCGTTTATTTGATGATTTTGTACGCACCGTACCCGAAGGCATATACCTGAGCACCATTGAACAGAAAGGTGAACAACTAACCATCAAGGGTGTAGCAGAATCCAATGGCCGTGTTTCTGCTTATATGAGAAATATTGATGCCTCCGACTGGATGGCGACACCAAAACTGAAAGTGATACAAACCAGAAAAGGCACCCTGAGAAGCAGTGACTTCACTATAATAACATCGTTGTCAAACCCAGATGATAAACAGGATGGAACAGCAGGAGATGACAGCTAATGAATCTCTCTGAGATAAGACTGGAAGAACTGGATATTGAAGATCTTAAAAAGATCGGCAGCGCACCATTAGTTGTAAAAATCGCCATCATTATTGTCTTATGCATTGCCCTTGCTGTTGCCGGTTATTTTCTGGATACCACCACACAAAAAGCCGAACTTGAAAAAAATATCGCTGAAGAACAACAGTTACGCCAGATTTTTGCCGCCAAGCAGGCTAAAGCTGCAAATCTTGAAGCCTACAAACAACAGCTTGATGAAATGCGAACTTCATTTGGCACCTTATTAAGGCAATTACCCAATAAAACTGAAATCGAAACACTGCTAACCGACATATCTCAAACCGGTATATCTGCCGGACTGGAAATTGATTATTTTAAACCGGAAGGCTTGCGCCCAAAAGAATTCTATTCGGAATACCCCATTAAACTCAAAGTGACCGGGCGCTACCATGAATTTGCAGAATTTATTAGTGGTGTTGCTGCGCTGCCACGTATTGTTACCGTACAGGACATTTTGATTAAACCGGCAGATCCCAAAGGTGGCGTAAAACTAAGCATGGAATTAACCGCTATCACCTACCAGTACCTTGATGAATCTGCACAGGAGGCCGAATAATGGCCTACCTGAGACCAGCGATTATTTGCTTCAGCTTATTAAGCATAAACGCATGCAGCCAGGACGTATCAGACCTGCAGACTTTTATAGCACAAACAAAATCCGCGCATGTTGGCAGCGTTAAAGCACTCCCGCGATTCAAACCTTATGAAAGTTTCAGCTATTCTGCCGCTGAGCTGCGTGATCCGTTTGTGGCAAATGTCGATTTAGAGACTGATGAAACCATGAAAACCAGTTTACTTAACCCGGATTCAACCCGCCCAAGACAACTACTGGAAGTTTTCCCTTTAGACACACTTGATATGGTAGGCACACTTGAACAGCGCGAGCAATTATGGGGGCTGATTAAAGACCCGCAGAATATTGTACACCGCGTGCAAGTCGGCCATTACATGGGACAAAGTGAAGGTCGAATAATAGAAATCAGTGATTCTGCCATTTACCTGGTAGAAATTATACCGGACGGCATCGGCGGTTATATAGAAAGAGACGCATCAATCGCCATTGGCGGTCAATAGTGGGCGTTCAATAGCAACTGGTCAATAGTCAGCGACCAAAACAGTGAAATCAGAACTAAGAGTACGCGAAGAATACGCGGAGAAAGTCATGTTAAAAATAACAATAAATAAACAATCGAATGGCTCAAACATGAGTTTTTCACCCCTTATCAATAATCCGGGGAAATACCTGGTAGCCATTGTTGCATTTTACTGCATTATACTTTTCTGCTTATTGAATTCGCAGGCAATAGCGCAAAAACCAGTAGTAGTAACAGCGGCCGCAGCAGGCAGCAGCAATGTTATTCAAAGTATCGAGTATGCCACCCTGCCAGGCAACCGCCTACAGATTAGTCTTGAGTTAAGTCAGCAGGCTGTCAATCCTTTAAGTTTTACCATTGACGACCCGGCACGCATTGCTTTTGATTTCCCCAATACCGGCAGCAAATTACCCAAACGTTCACAACCTATCGGCATTGGAGTCGCACAGTCAATAATAACTATTTCCACCAAAACAAAAACCCGTGTTATTTTAAACCTGACCGAAGTTGTACCCTATCAGGTCACCACCCAGGGTAAAAAGGTATTAATAACACTCGATAGCGAAGCTACCGGTGCTACCTTTGCAGCCAGCACTGCAACCGTTGGCGCAACCCCCGCAGGCACGCCTCGATTCTCCGACAAACGATTTACTGATAAACAGCGGGGCATCGAAAATATTGACTTCAGACGCGGCGAAGAAGGAGAAGGCCGCATCATTATCAACTTAACCGAAGCCAATATCCCGATGGATATCAGTGAAGAATTTGGCAAGGTTATAGTTAAATTTCTGGGCATAAAATTACCGGATGAACTACGCCAAACCCTGGACGTGCTCGACTTTGCCACACCGGTAAAATCCATCAGCAGTTTTGAAGAAAATGACAATGTTAGAGTCGAAATAGAACCGATAAACGGTAATTTCGAACATGTTGCTTACCAGGCAAACAACATCTTTACCATTGAATTAAAACCCATTAGCAAAGAAGAACTGGAAGAAGTTAAAAAAGAAAAATTCGGCTATACCGGTGAGCGTTTATCCCTTAACTTCCAGGACATTCCAGTACGTGCCGTACTGCAGTTAATTGCCGACTTCACCAGCCTTAATGTAGTGGTAAGTGATTCAGTCGATGGCAACCTGACCTTGCGTTTAAAAAACGTTCCCTGGGATCAGGCACTGGATATTATCCTCAAAGCCAAAGGGTTATCAAAACGTGAATCAGGCACCGTGATGATGATTGCGCCCAGTGAAGAAATTGCCGCGCAGGAAAAAATCGACCTTGAAGCCCAACAGTCCATTACCGAACTGGCACCAATCAGAAGCGCGTTTTTTACCATCAACTTTGCCAAAGTGGGCGAACTTGCCGCACTGTTCTCCGGCTCTGGTGGCGGCGGCGACGGCGAAGAAGGTGGCAGCGTCTCATCAGGTATGCTCAGCTCACGCGGCAGCGTCATCATTGATGAACGCACCAATACCTTAATCGTAAAAGATACTGAAGAAGTTATTTCTGAAGTTCGTCGCACCCTTAAAAAACTCGACATTCCCATTCGCCAGGTAATGATTTCATCACGCATCGTTATCGCTACCGACGAGTTCACTCGGGAATTAGGCTCACGTTTTGGTGTCACCAGCGCTAAAGCCAACTCCAGCGGCTTCGGCGTGACCACCGGTACTTTCCAGGGAGCCGACACCATTGCATCAAGCGGCATCAACAACATAGCAACAGGTGGCTCACCCGAACCCTTTACCTTTCCAGGCGGTGTTAACGCCACAGATCGCCTAAACGTCAATCTTGGCACGGCAGCCGCTGCCGGCAGCCTGGCCTTTGCGGTACTAACCGGTAGCTCATTGATTGACCTGGAAATCTCGGCGTTACAAGCTGAAAACAAAGGCGAAGTTATTTCCAGCCCGCGTGTAGTCACTGCCGATCGGCATACAGCCCGTATTGAGCAGGGGGTAGAAATTCCTTACCTGTCTGCATCCTCAAGTGGTGCCACTCAGGTTCAGTTCAAAAAAGCTGTACTAAGCATCGAGGTCACACCCCAGATCACACCGGATGACAGAGTCATCATGGATCTGTCAGTAAACAACGATACCGTCGGCGATATTTTTGCCGGCATCCCAAGTATCGACACCCGTGAAGTCACCACCCAGGTATTAGTCAATAACGGCGACACCGTGGTTTTAGGTGGTATCTATGAACAGGTCACCCGCAATGAAGTGGATAAAGTCCCCTTCCTCGGCGACCTTCCATTGATCGGTTATTTCTTCAGGCATACACTGGAAAGTGACGAAAGACGGGAGTTACTTATTTTTGTTACGCCTAAAATTCTTAAGGATACGCTATCTTTATAAGAAACGCCTGAATACAAACAATAAATGCATAACAAAACATTGCCACAATATCAAATAGTTACCATGCAGTACACATTAACATCTGGTGGTGTATTGTCGGAGAAAAACACATGAGAATTATCTGCTCAATCAGAAACTTTCGATACTTAATACTGCTCTTATCCGCAGTATTTCTTGTCGCGTGCTCGGATGAAAGTCCATTTATAACAACAACTGACGGCGATCCTGTAACTGATCCTGTAACAAGCATTGTCAGAATTGGTTCAACTGTTGCTGGCACTTTTATTGATGGTACATTATTAACTTCACCTGACACCATAACAGCCACAGACACATCGTCAGTAACTGCCGAACTGGTAGACGCAACTGCGGTTGCTGTAACAAGCAGTACAACGGTAACTTTCACCTCAACCTGTGCCGCCATGAATCCTGCCATGGCAAGTTTTGACACCCCTGCTGTAACCACAACTACTGGCACGGCAAGAACCACTTACACCACTCAAGGTTGCACGGGTAGCGATTTAATTACTGCAACCATCAATGGCTCAACAAGCTCAGCGACTGGCACTATAACCATTACCACACCCACACCAGGTTCTATCATTCATTCAGGGACAACAAATTCAACAATCGCATTGTCTGGCACGGGTAGTGCATCAGGCTTGCCTGAAACGACAATCATCACCTTTACTATTAAAGATGCCAATGATAATCCCGTCCAGAATGAAAACGTAATTTTTACACTAAATAGCACACTAGGCGGCATTACCCTCTCCACCACTACTGCCACAAGTGATATCAACGGTGAAGTTGCAACTACGGTACAATCAGGAACAGTAGCCACTAATATTCGTGTAACGGCAACCGTTACCGTTGATAACAATACCGTACTAACCACAGCATCAAGTGCAATCGCCATTGCTACTGGACCGCCTGATCAGAACAGCATGTCCCTCTCGGCAGAAACATTAAACCCCAGAGCATGGAATCTTGATGGCAGAGAAGTAAAAATAACCGCTCTGCTTGCTGACCGATACAACAACAAGATTGCTGATGGTTCTTCCATATCTTTCACCACAGAATTTGGTGCGATTGACCCTAGCTGCATCACCTCAGGCGGCGGCTGCACCGTGATCTGGCGCAGCCAAAACCCCCGCACCAATTCATTTGGTGGCCGCCCTGGTGTTACCACCATCATGGCCACGGTGGAAGGTGAAGAATCTTTTATTGATGTTGATGCTGACGGCGTGTTTTCTGATGGCGTATTGCCCAATGGTGACCCTTACACCGACCTGTTCACCGACCTGGCAGAAGCCTTTCGCGACGATAACAATAACCTCACTTATGATACTGGTGAAGTTTTTGTTGACTTCAATATAGATGGAATTCATAACCCAGGAAATAACCTCTATAATGGCAAGGGCTGTACTCATAGTAGCGAGTGCGACCACGTGACCGATGCCATTACTGTGCGTGATTCTATAGAACTTGTATTAGCTGAGGACAGCCCCCTTATATCACGAGTACAATTTAATAACACGGGTGCCGTTGCTTACCCCGTAGGCACACCTACCTTTAACACACAGGATGATAGTTCAATATCATTTACCATCGGTGGTGTCACCAATGCTCAAGTTTTACCCATAGGAAGCACCATAAACTTTGCTGTCAGCAATAGTGAAATTGTAGCTGGATCTAATCACACTGTGGCGAACTCAAACTCTGCTGCACAAATCTATACTGTATTCATTAGCCCGGACGACACACCATCAAATGATGGTTTTTTAACTATCGCAATAACGGTAGGTGATGGTGGTTTATTGCATACCTTTACCCCAATCGCCATTAATGACATAGGGCAAACCTACAGCATTGGTGGCATAGTCAGTGGTCTACCTGCTGGAGAAACCGTAACGTTACGAAATAACGGGGGCAATAATCTTGTAGTAACTGCCAACGGCAACTTTACTTTTACTCAACAACTAGCTAATGAGGCAGCCTATGAGGTTACTGTTGGCTTAGATCCAGCAACTGCCACTTGCACAGTCGCGCTTGGCTCAGGCACCGTTTCAGCTGCTGATGTGGCTGATGTAGTAGTAACTTGCCAATAGATATGATTTAACTATACACGCAAAACCAATATATTATATCGTTGCATAAGTATTCATCATATTTTCATTACTACCAGTGGCAGAGCGATACTTGATAAGTCGTGATAGACTTTGCTTATACATCCTGTAACAGTAGCAATGAAATGATAAAATGAGACCTGAACAAATAAAACATGAGATTAATCAATTGGCGTTATCTGAAAAGCTTCTGCTTGTTGAAGACATATGGGATTCTATCGCTACCAGTAATATGCAAATCCCTATGCCAATGTGGCAAAAACAGGAGCTTGATAAAAAATATGAGGAATATAAAAAAGAAGAGTTAGCACTTCATAACTGGGAAGATGTTCACAAAGGCCTGCGTGAAAAGTACAAATGCAACTGCAGTACACGCAAAGGGCAAAAGATGACATAGAATTTGCCTTTTCGTGGTATGAAAAACAAAGAAGAGGACTTGGCTTTGATTTTCTGGATTGTGTAGAAATTACCGTACAATCAATCTTGAGTAATCCAGAAATGTATAGAATTCACTATTTTATCTTTAGGAGCTGCGTTATCAGGTGATTTTCGTTCTCAGTTTTCTATTCCATTGAAGATACCGAAATTATAGTACATTCGGTTTTTGACAATAGGCAAAACCTTGAGAAAAAAACCATAAAAAAATAACCACATCGCTTTTATACTTATTAACAAAACCCTTTTGCTACTCAATTATTTCAATCTCCTACATTGTAGCAAAAAAACATTTTCTTAATCGGTCTAATGGGCACCGACAAAACCACGGTGGACACTAGTTATCACGTAAATTAAAAATGGGTCAGCCTGTCAGTCTTGACATGTGTAACGATACGCGATACTTTTAAGACAATGATAAGAACATTTAAAAATCGCGCCTTAAAGAAACTATATGAAAAGGGTGATAGAAGCAAGATTAAAGCGGATCATATAGATCGTGTGGAAGACATTTTATTTCGTCTGGATAACGCGCAAAAACCTTCTGATATGGACTGGCCAGGATGGGACTTACACCCATTAAAAGGCAAGTTAAAAGGCTTCTGGTCGGTATGGGTATCTGGTAATTTTCGAGTCTGGTTTCGATTTGAAGATGGTGACGCATTTAATGTTGACTATGGAGATTACCACCAAAAATGAATGAAAGGAGTAATTGATATGACAATGAAAAAACCACCCCATCCAGGGCGGCAGATTAAGTCTGCACTGGGCGCATGTGGATTAAATATCACAGCAGGCGCAGCACATCTTGACGTAACGCGTAATACACTGTCTCGTGTTGTTAATGGTCTTGCCGGGATATCACCGGACATGGCACTTCGATTAAACAAGGCGTTTGGCGGCGGTGCAGAAATATGGGTGCGCATGCAGGCTAGCTATGATCTTGCGCAAGCACGAGAACATGAAGACGATATTGCTGTAAAACGTCTGAAATTCGCATAGATATGTAACTATTCAGTGTGAGTTGAGGGAAGGACACAGAATAGTTACCTCTTTTTTATGTTTAAACAAAAAAACATTTTCTTAATCGGTCTAATGGGCACCGGCAAAACCACAGTCGGTCGCCAGCTATCACGCAAACTAAAAATGGATTTTTACGACAGTGACCGCGTCATTGAAGAGTGCACCGGCGTTGATATCCCGCTTATCTTTGAAAAAGAAGGTGAATCTGGTTTTAGAAAACGCGAAACGGCTATCATTGACAAACTTACCAAAAAAAATAATATCATCCTTGCCACGGGTGGCGGCGCGATACTTAATTCGGAAAACCGCAATCACCTAATCAACCGTGGCACTGTGTTTTACCTGAAAAGCAACCTTAAAACCCTGATTGAACGCACCAGTAAAGACAAAAACAGGCCGCTGTTGCATGCAGATGAACCTGCATCAGTCATCCTGCAACGGCTGCTGGATCAACGCGGACCACTTTACGAAGAAACCGCTGATTACGTTATCGAAAACGCAAACAACTCGATTCATGGCGTAATACAGGCTATTATTAAGTCTCTTTAAAACAATTATTATGTTCACGAAAATTTGAAACATGCTAAAGCCGGGAAAGAGGATTAATATTATGTCAAATTCAGCAAATATGATTTTAGATCGAGCTCTTGAGCTAAGTGCAATAGAACGTGCAAGTGTTGCGGAAAAACTACTTTTTAGTCTTGATAGCCCAGACTTGAAAATTGATGCTTTGTGGGCAAAAGAAGCAGATTCTCGAGTAGAGGCATATATAAAAGGTGAAATTGAAACTATATCTGCCGAAGAAGTCTTTGCCAAGTACCACAAAACGTGAAAGTAACTTTTCTTAAAACCGCTGAAGCAGAGCTAGATGATACTTTTGAATACTATGAATCAATGCAGAACGGGTTGGGTTTTCGGTTTTTAATAGAGGTTGAGCATTCTAAAACAAGAATTATTCAGTTTCCTTTTTCATACGAAGAAATAGGTAAATATTCACGTAGGTGTTTAGTTCAAAAATTCCCCTATGGTATTATTTATCAACACATTGAACACAAGCAAGAAATCTTAATTGTGGCAGTTTCACATCTACATCGCGTACCAGATTATTGGGCGAATAGAGAACAAAAAACATAACAAGCAGTAACAATGACAACATTAACCGTTGACTTAGGGGAGCGTAGTTACCCCATATATATTGATAGCAACCTGCTCGGTCAGGCTGAATTATTAAAACAGCATATTCCGGGTAATAGTGCACTTATTGTCAGTAATGAAACCGTCGCCCCGCTTTATCTCGAAAAAATCCAGGCCATGTTATCCGGGCTAAAAAGTGAAGCCGTGATATTGCCCGATGGTGAAAAATATAAAAATCTCGAAGTATTAAATCAAATTTATGATGGTCTGCTGCGCAACCGGTTTGACCGCAATACCACGGTTATCGCTCTTGGCGGCGGTGTGGTTGGCGATATGGCCGGTTTTGCCGCTGCCAGTTATCAACGCGGTGTGCATCTTATTCAGATTCCCACCACCCTGTTATCGCAGGTCGATTCTTCTGTCGGCGGTAAAACCGGTGTTAACCACGCACTCGGTAAAAATATGATCGGGGCTTTTTATCAGCCCAGAGCGGTGATTGCAGACACCGACACACTTAATACCCTGCCCGATAGAGAGCTAAGTGCCGGTATTGCAGAAATCATCAAATATGGCCTAATCAATAATGCTGACTTTTTTGCCTGGTTAGAACAAAACATGCAGGCATTACTCAAGCGGGATAAACAGGTCTTAACCTATGCTATCGAAATCTCCTGTCAGAACAAAGCCGATATAGTCGCTGCCGATGAACGTGAGAGCGGTAAACGCGCCCTGCTTAACCTCGGCCATACCTTTGCTCATGCCATTGAAAACGCTATGGGTTATGGTGAATGGCTGCACGGTGAAGCAGTTGGTGCTGGCATGTGTATGGCGGCCACCATGTCCAACCAGTTGGGCTGGATGAGCTTTGATGATATGCAAAAAACGATCAAGCTAATTGAACAGGCAAAATTACCCAGTAAAGCACCAGCAACCATGTCAACTGAGCAATTTCTGAAACTGATGTCAGTTGATAAAAAAGTACTTGATGGTGTTTTACGTCTGGTGTTAATGAAAGGCATTGGGCAGGCAATAGTAACCGATGATTTCAAGGCTGAAGATTTAAGCAAAGCGATTGAACATTCACTTACTGCTGAACATGACTAAGCAAAACATTCCAGACATAAACAGCAGCTATAATGGTCGCTTAGTATCGTTTGCCTGTAATGATACCCGGTCAATCGGTCGGCGTTATAGTGAAACCCACCCCACCTATCGCAATGAATACCAGCGTGACCGTGACCGCATTATCCATTGCGCTGCTTTCAGACGGCTGGAATACAAAACTCAGGTATTTGTTAACCACGAAGGTGATTTATTTCGCACCCGCTTAACTCATTCACTGGAAGTTGCCCAAATTGCCCGCAGCATCGCACGTGAATTAGGCTTACACGAAGATTTAACCGAAGCCATCGCACTGGCACACGACCTCGGTCATACCCCCTTTGGTCATGCTGGCCAAACCGCTTTAAACAACTGCATGAAAGCATTCGGCGGCTTTGAACACAATATTCAGTCATTACGTGTAGTCGATAAGCTGGAGCAAAAGTATGCCGACTTTGACGGCCTCAACTTAACCTTTGAAACCCGCGAAGGCATTTTAAAACACTGCGCCATCGCCAATGCAAAAAAACTGGGTGCTGTTGGTTTACGTTTTTTAAATAAAACACAACCCTCTTTGGAAGCACAGTTAACCGATTATTCAGACGAAATCGCTTACAGCAACCATGATATTGATGATGGCATCCGCTATGGTTTAATTAACATTAACAGCATGTTAAAAATTGAATTATTCAAAGAGCAGTACGATATTGTCGATAAACATTACCCCGGTCTGGATGATAAAAAACGCATCCACGAAATCATACGCCGCATGATTAATGTTATGGTGGTTGATCTGATTGATACTTCACGAGAAAACATCGCCAATGCCAATTTAAAATCCATTGATGATGTACGCAATCATAAACAACGCATCATGGCTTTTAGTGATGCCATGACGGCAAAGAAACTGGAACTTAAACAATTTCTTCGAAAAGAACTCTACCAGCATTACCGTGTACACCGCATGACCAAAAAAGCCGCCAATGTCATTGATGCTCTATTTAATGCATTTATAGATGACCTGAAAATACTGCCTACAGAAGCAGTTGAACACTGCCATATTCTGCAGGATAAACACGGCGACAAAGGTCTGGCTCGCGGTATATCTGATTACATTGCCGGCATGACAGACCGTTATGCTATTGTTGAATATGAACGTATTTTTAATCCACGGCAGTTATCCTTCGTTAACCTGATCCCATAAGCCGTGGCTGGTCGTATCCCACAAAATTTTATTGATGACCTGATTGCACGAGCCGACATCGTTGAAGTCATCAATACCCGTGTACCCTTAAAAAGAAAGGGCAAGGAATTTACCGCCTGCTGCCCGTTTCACAACGAAAAAACCCCCTCCTTCACCGTTAGCGAAATTAAACAGTTTTATTATTGTTTTGGCTGTCACGCAAGAGGCAATGCCATCGGTTTTTTAATGGACTATGAGCATTTGAGTTATATCGACGCCATAGAATCCCTTGCCACCGATCAGCACCTGGACGTGCCACATGAAAACGATGGTTTTACTGACCGAAACAAACAGGACAAACAGCCTTTTTATGATATTTTGAAACAGGCCAGCGAACTGTTTCAACAGCAGTTAAAAAACTCTGAACGGGCAATTAACTACCTCAAACAACGTGGCCTTTCCGGTGAAATTGCCAGATCATTTAAAATTGGTTACGCCCCCGGTGGCTGGGACTTTTTAATCCGCCAGCTTGGTAAAACCACAGAAAATTTAAACGCACTGAATAAAACCGGTTTAATTGTTAACAAGGAAAACAAAACGTAT
Organism: uncultured Thiotrichaceae bacterium; assembly: GCA_964421315.1. Lineage (GTDB taxonomy): Bacteria > Pseudomonadota > Gammaproteobacteria > SZUA-229 > SZUA-229. The sequence continues at coordinate 19,506 of CAYQXD010000020.1, forward strand.
GACCGCTTTCGTGACCGCATCATTTTCCCGATAACTGACCAGCGTGGAAGAATTATCGGTTTTGGTGGCCGCATACTCGATCAAGGTGAACCTAAATATTTAAATTCCCCGGAAAACGCGGTTTTTCATAAAGGTTATGAGCTTTACGGCTTATATGAGACCAAACAGGCATTAAGAAAAATAGACCGCATCATCATCGTTGAAGGTTATATGGATGTGGTGGCACTGGCGCAGCACGGCATCAACTATGTGGTAGCATCACTGGGCACCGCCACGACTACTGAGCAAATACAAAAAACTTTTCGTACCACGCATGAGATTATATTTTGTTACGATGGTGACAACGCCGGCAAAAAAGCCGCATGGCGTGCACTAGAAAATACCCTTTGTGTAATACGCGACGGCATGGTCGCCAGGTTTCTGTTTCTGCCAGAAAAAGAAGACCCCGACACCATGGTCCGCAAAGAAGGCTTTGAGGCTTTTGAACAACGCATAAAAAAGGCAACCACCTTATCTGAATTTTTATTTGAGCATTTAAAGTCTGAGTCAGATATCAGTACTAAAGAAGGTAAAGCCCAGCTTGCCAATAAAGCCAATAAATTAATTCAGAAGATGCATAACAGTCTGTTTAAAGATTTATTAATCGAAGAACTGTCTTCACTTATTGGTTTAAGCCAGCAACTGCTTGAATCGAAAATAACAGCGAATGAGAATAAAAACAAGGACAAAAAAACACCGCCAGTCAAAAAAATAAAACCGCTACGTGGGCAGCAAATTCTAATTAATAAAACCCGTATTGCCATCGCCTTACTGATACAAAACCCGGCATTAGCATCACAATACAAAGTGCCCGATTGTTTTAAGCAGGCACACAAAAAGGGGTTACCATTACTATACACCTTGCAACAAACCATTGAATCCAACAATGAAATCACCAGTGCCGCTTTGCTCGAACGCTTTCGTAATACTGAGCATGAAAACGCACTGCATACGCTGTCCATGCTGCAAACGCCTGAAACTGAAAACACCGACAACATGTTTGAAGTGTATACGAGTATTATCGATCGCCTCAGCATAGAAGATCGTTATGAATTTTTAAGCGATAAACTTGAAAATAATCAGCCACTTTCAGAAAGTGAAATGAAGGAGTATATGGAGCTATCCACGAAGTAAAACTTCCTGACTGATAGGATAACAGGGCCAGGAATGCAGAAAAAAACAATTTGACATAAAGTTCAGTAAGTGCATAATGCCTACTAACAGCGCCAATTTGTCTCAGATTGCGGGCGCTTTATAAATACAGCTAAAGCGAGCTTCGAAAATAAAGAATATCGAAAACCCGCTTTAGCTACTGCTAAAGCGGGTTTTTTTATGCCCAGGGATGGACTGTATGTCGCAAAGAGCCATGGATGGCGGTGCGACGAATGCCTGCCTCTGACCCCTACAGACACAACAAGGTTAAAACATGAGCGATTATTTATTTACTTCCGAATCCGTATCCGAAGGTCATCCCGACAAAGTCGCTGACCAGATTTCTGACGCTATTCTTGATGCGATTTTTGAACAGGACAACAAAGCCCGGGTTGCCTGTGAAACCATGATTAATACCGGCATGGTGGTAATTGCCGGTGAAATCACTACTGAAGCCTGGGTGGATATGCAGCAGGTAGTTAGAGACACAATAAAAGAAATTGGTTACAACAGCTCGGAAATGGGTTTTGATTATGCCTCCTGCGCGGTCATTACCTCAATTGATAAACAGTCTGCCGATATTGCTGCCGGTGTGGATGAAGCCTCCGACCATGAACAGGGTGCAGGCGACCAGGGCTTAATGTTTGGTTATGCCAGCAATGAAACCGATGTATTGATGCCCGCCCCCATTACTTATGCACACCGTCTGGTCAAACGCCAGGCCGAGCTGCGCAAAAATGGCACCCTGCCCTGGTTACGCCCGGATGCAAAAAGTCAGGTCACTTTCCGTTACGAAAATGGCAAACCGGTAGCGGTAGATGCCGTGGTATTATCCACCCAGCATGCGCCAGACATTAAGTACAGCTCACTGCGCGAAGCCATCATGGATGAAATCATTCTGCATGAACTGCCAGAAGAGTGGATTAGCAAAGACACCCAGTTTCACATCAACCCTACCGGAAAATTTGTGATTGGTGGCCCGGTAGGCGATTGCGGTTTAACTGGACGTAAAATCATTGTTGATACCTATGGTGGCATGGCACGTCACGGTGGTGGTGCTTTCTCAGGTAAAGACCCTTCAAAAGTTGACCGCTCGGCAGCATATGCTGGACGTTACGTGGCTAAAAATGTGGTTGCCGGCGGGCTTGCTGAAAAATGCGAGGTACAGATTTCTTACGCAATTGGCGTGGCAAAACCAACGTCTATATCCATACAAACATTTGGTACCGGCAAAATTGCGGATGAAAAAATTGTTGAATTGATAACGGAACATTTCAATCTAAAACCACGCGGCATTGTGGAAATGCTGGACTTATTGCGCCCAATTTACCGCAAAACCGCCGCGTATGGTCACTTTGGACGCATCGAGCCTGAATTCACCTGGGAAAAAACCGATAAAGCAGAAGCATTAAAAGATGCAGCAGGGTTATAGCTAGTCTATAATCCCTTAACCTTTTCTGAGGAGCGCTGCATCAGTTACTGGAATCATCCAGAATCTGTCAGGCTCAGAAGCAGAATCTGTCACCAGATTTTTTAACAACGGCGCTCATTTCTTAAAATTTTACATTAGGAGATGAGCATGAATGATGTCGTCATAAACGCCGTAGTAGAGTCAAATAACTCACCAGACTACAAAGTCGCTGATATATCACTGGCCGAATGGGGCTACAAAGAAATCCGCATCGCTGAAACCGAAATGCCAGGGCTGATGGCATTGCGCGAAGAATATGGCGATGAACAACCTTTAGCCGGTTGCCGCATTATGGGCAGCATCCACATGACCATTCAAACCGCTGTGTTAATTGAAACACTGGTAGCACTGGGCGCAGAAGTGCGCTGGGTTTCCTGTAATATTTTCTCTACACAAGATCATGCTGCTGCTGCCATTGCCGATCAGGGCATCCCTGTTTTTGCCTGGAAAGGTGAAACCATTGAAGAATACTGGTGGTGTACCGAGCAGGCACTGCTATGGCCGGATGGCAAATTACCTAACATGATTCTGGATGATGGTGGTGATGCTACCTTGCTGGTACACAAGGGTGCAGAGTTTGAGAAGGCAGGAGAAATCCCTGCCACCAAAGATGATGACAATGAAGAATACGCCGCAATTCTTGATGTGTTGCGTCGTACCATTAAACCTGAATCTAACACCTGGCAGGACATTGCCACCAGCATTAAAGGTGTTACCGAAGAAACCACCACCGGCGTTCACCGTCTTTATGAAATGCAGGAAAAGGGCGAATTATTATTTCCGGCAATGAATGTAAATGACTCTGCCACAAAATCCAAATTTGATAATCTATATGGTTGCCGTGAATCACTGATCGACAGCATCAAACGTGCAACCGATGTCATGATAGCTGGCAAAATCTGTGTGGTACTCGGTTACGGTGATGTCGGCAAAGGCTGTGCACAGGCTTTCCGTGGCATGGGCGCAACCGTATGGGTAACAGAAATCGACCCAATCTGTGCATTACAGGCAGCAATGGAGGGTTACCGCGTAGTCGAAATGAATGACGCCGCAGCACAGGGCGATATTTTTGTTACCACCACCGGCAACGTCAATGTGATTGATCACGACCATATGGTCGCCATGAAAAACGAAGCCATCGTTTGCAACATTGGCCATTTTGATTCTGAAATTAATATCGCTTCGCTGAAAAATTATCAGTGGGAAGAAATCAAACCCCAGGTTGACCATGTGATTTTCCCTGACGGAAAACGTATTATTATTCTGGCCAAAGGTCGCCTGGTTAACCTGGGTTGCGCCACCGGCCACCCCAGCTTTGTCATGTCTGCCTCATTCACTAATCAGGTGATGGCGCAAATTGAGTTTTACAAAAATAGTGACAACTACGAAAACAAAGTTTACATCCTGCCGAAAAAACTGGATGAAAAAGTCGCGCGTTTGCATCTGCAAAAAGTGGGCGCTAATTTAACGACTTTGTCTCAACAACAGGCCGATTATATTAATGTGCCGGTTGATGGGCCTTATAAAGCTGAACATTATCGTTATTAATTATTTTCTTTTAGAAGAGAAAGATTTTTTTGCCGCGAAAAACACGAGATACGCAAATATTTAAAAAATTAAAAAATTTTCTTTGCGAGCTTCACGTCTTTTGCAGCTAAAATTTTAGAGAGCTTTGCGCGATAGAGAAAAAGCTCAATGCCACTGTCATCTCGACCAACGGGAGAGATCTTATACGGCGGTAGAACAAGATCTCTCCCGTTGGTCGAGATGACAATGACGGAAAAAGTGTTTCGTGCAAAGCTCTCTTTTAGTTATTTAATTCTGCACAGCAGATTTAACTACCAAAAATTTTGTGAGTTTATAAAATGAGTGATAACAATCATTCCACTGCAAAAATGAGCTGTGAGTTTTTCCCACCCCACACACCGGCGGGTGTTGAAAAATTACAACTTACCCAACAATCGTTGAACAAAGTTATTCAACCTGAATATTATTCGGTAACCTTCGGCGCGGGTGGCAGCACACGTGATAGCACACTGGAAATTGTTAAGTTACTATTAACCAACGGTACCAATGTTGCGCCGCACATCTCATGCATCGGTTCCAGTAAACAACAGATTAGTGACTTACTGACTGAATATAAAAACCTCGGTATTACACGTTTAGTCACGCTGCGTGGCGACATCCCGAACAACGGTGAATCCACACAGGAGTTATCCTACGCCAATGAGCTGGTTAGCTTTATTCGTGAAACCACCGGCGAGCACTTCACTATTGAAGTTGCCGCCTATCCGGAATATCACCCTGAATCAAAAACCCCGCAATGTGATTTTGAACATTTCAAAAACAAAGTCGCCGCTGGAGCCAACGGCGCAATAACTCAATATTTTTATAATATTGATGCTTATTCACGTTTTATGGATAATTGCCAGAAAAACAATATAGCAATTCCAATAACTCCAGGCATTATGCCCATCACAAACTTTACCAGTCTTACCCGTTTTTCCGACACCTGTGGCGCTGAAATACCACGCTGGATACGAAAACAACTTGAAGCTTACGCTGATGACAAAGCAAGCCTGCAGGCCTTTGGGCTGGATGTTGTCAGTAGCTTATGCAACCAGCTGTTAGAGCAATGTGTGCCCGGCTTGCATTTTTACACCTTAAATCAGGCAGACACTACCAACGCTATCTGGAAAAACCTTTCCATATAACCCCATCGTGCGCATTACCCGTTTATACCACAGCAAAAATTTAATCTGCGGCGAAACCACAGAGCTGGATAAAAGCACATCCAGTCATCTGGTTCGTGTTCTACGCACAAAAACTGAAACCCCAGTTATTTTGTTTAATGGCGATGGTTATGACTACCTGTGCAAAACACTTAATAACCATCCTAAAAAAAACCTGATCACGGTCGAATCAAAAATAAAAACAAACAATGAATCCAGCTTGTCCATTACCTTAATTCAGGGCTTATCCCGCCTGGATCGAATGGAAACCACCATTCAAAAATCAGTTGAACTCGGCGTTAACAAAATTATGCCGGTGTTGTGTCAGCATTCAAACAGCAAACTCAGTGAAGATAAACAACACAAAAAACTGGCATACTGGCGTAAAGTAGCAATCAGCGCATGCGAACAGTCCGGTCGCAGCATACTGCCCGAGATTATAGAAATAAGTTCATTAAATAAAATTGATTCCCTGCTAAACCCGGACGCATTAAAAATTATTTTAAATCCACAAACAGAAAAGTCACTTAAAGAATTGGAGCTTAATCAAAACAAGGATAACAATAACGCCATAGAAATTTTTATTGGCCCGGAAGGCGGGTTGTCTGAAGCAGAAATAACCCGATTACAGGCGCTTCAATTTCAAAACATCCATTTTGGTCCGCGAATTTTACGCACCGAAACCGCCGGGCCCGCGGTCATTAGCGCACTGCAAATGTTGTGGGGTGATTTTTAAAAGCTTTCTAGTTTCTTCCACAAAGTGTTATTCCTAAGCATCCATACGTTCATGACAAGACCTACACAGACGTACTAATGCCGTGATGACATGTATACCAATGAGCGGCGAGAGCTATCTCTGCACATCAACGCAAATACACGTAAACAAAATCAAATAACATATTGTGTCATCTTGAACGGTAGTCAAAGGTCTTATCTGTAATAGTCAAACTTAAACTGATGCATTACAAAATGGCTTTATGATTGATCTGACAATTTGCTTCTGATGTGAATGACTCAAAACACTATTGATTATAGACACCCATAATATTGATTATAGACACCCATAAAAATGATTCCATAAAATAATTGACACCAGCCCACCAAGTTTGTAGCCTTATGTAAACCATCAGCAAAGGACA
>CAYQXD010000021.1:0-25775 GCA_964421315.1 uncultured Thiotrichaceae bacterium
ACTATGGTTTTGCTTTTACTGCCGACTGATAACTGCCGACTGCCAACTTCTCTTTATGACCGAACTCAGTCCTTGGCTAAACGGTTAAGCCGCCCTTAATGATAAGATTAACTCGGAGTTACAGTAGGCTGGTTCCACAAAATTCTGTGCAAAAAAAACCCCAACCTGAGTTGGGGTTCTGGTCCGTGCCTGGTGATGAGCCTCGCGCTTAGCTAATCCGTAGAATTTCTGTCCATCCTTAGGTCCGTAAACGCCACATCCATGTGCCACTACTCCATCCTTAGGTCCGTAAACGCCACATCCATGTGCCACTACTCCATAAAAGATACAAATCCGTGTAAACTCAAGTCCATGTATAACTGTCCATGTAAAACGTGGCTTTCCGTAATCCATGTCCGTGTTTAGTTCCTTAAAGCTATTTATTTCCTTATGTCCGTGTGCGGCTCGCTCCCTGTGTCCTTATTGAGTATTATGGCTATGTTTATTAGAGTTTGCTATCAGCGAGTGAAGGCAGTGTTTGTAAGACAATCCTTACAAGCGTTTTATGGGTCTTCAGAAAGGAATTAATGCCTGCTGTGACTATGGTGATATAAAATGATTGCATTGCTGCAGCGGGTTAATTCAGCGTCAGTCACCGTTAATGACGGAAATAATGGTGAAAGAATCGCCTGTATCTCGCAGGGGCTGCTGGTGCTGCTGGCAGTCGAAAAAAAAGATGATGGTGCCGTGGTTGACAGGCTGGCAGAAAAAATCCTGAAATACCGTGTTTTTGCTGATGAGGCAGACAAAATGAATTTAAGTGTACTGGATATTAAGGGTTCAATATTGATGGTGCCACAGTTTACCCTGGCAGCAGATACGCAAAAAGGATTGAGACCGAGTTTTTCTAATGCGGCCGAGCCGGAAAAAGGTTTCACACTGTTTACACAACTTATTGATATAATGCGGGCAAAAGGTGAAACAATGGTCGATGATTTACCTGTGAACTGGTTGCAAACCGGTCGATTTGGTGCGGATATGACGGTCGAATTGATTAATGATGGACCGGTTACGTTAAATTTGACCGTATAATTAACATAAAGTATTAGTACGAATAACTGGAGAAAAAATGGCACAACGTCAGGCAAGTGTTGAACGCAACACACTGGAAACACAAATTCAGGTGAAAATAAACCTGGATGGCACCGGTGAGTGCAAGCTTGATACCGGTGTGCCTTTTCTTGAGCACATGCTGGACCAGGTGGCACGTCATGGTTTGATTGATATGGATATTCAGGCAAAAGGAGATTTGCACATTGATGCGCACCACACTGTCGAGGATATTGGTATTACGCTGGGGCAGGCAGTTGCCAAAGCAGTTGGTGACAAAAAAGGCATTGTGCGATATGGTCATGCCTATGTGCCGCTGGATGAAGCCTTGTCACGCGTAGTCATCGATTTTTCAGGTCGCCCGGGTTTGGAGTATAACGTCCAGTTTGGACGCGCCAGCATCGGTGATTTTGATGTTGACCTATTCCATGAGTTTTTTCAGGGTTTTATTAATCACGCCAATGTGACCCTGCACATTGACAATTTAACGGGTAATAACGCACACCATATTGCCGAAACGGTTTTTAAGGCATTTGGCCGTGCAGTACGTATGGCGTTAGCGGCTGACCCACGGATGCAGGGTGTAATGCCTAGTACCAAGGGTAGTCTTTAGTTACGGTATAGCACTGAATAGTTGTTTGTTTTTTATGATTTTTCATTTTTCATTTTTCATTTTTCATTTAGCCGGAAGGCTACTGTGAGTTCAACAGTTGTAGTCGTTGATTACGGAATGGGTAATTTGCGCTCTGTTTCCAAAGCGCTGGAACATGTGGTGTCTGATAATCAGCGTGTGCTGGTCAGTTCTAATCGTGATGAAATCGCAGATGCCGAGCGGATTGTGTTTCCCGGTCAGGGTGCAGCACGTGACTGCATGGCGCAATTAAAAGAGTTGAAACTGGATGAAGTGGTTTTGCAGGCTGCCAGCGAAAAACCGTTTCTCGGTATTTGTATGGGTATGCAGGTATTAATGGCGCACAGCGAAGAAAATCAGGGCATTAATTGTATGAACCTGTATGCAGGTGATGTGCGTGCCTTTGCTACCGAGTCTTTGCACGCACAGATGCAACACCTGAAAATTCCGCACATGGGTTGGAATAATGTTTCACACAGGCAGACGCACCCATTGTGGCAGGGTATCGAGGACAATAAACGATTTTATTTTGTACACAGTTATTATGTTGACCCTATCGATAAGGCATTAATCGCAGGCACAACAGACTATGGCATCGAGTTTGTTTCAGCGATTGCCGATAAAAATGTATTTGCTGCGCAGTTTCATCCTGAAAAAAGTGCGTTTGATGGTTTACAATTACTCAGAAACTTTTGCCATTGGGACGGAAATGTATAGTGCTTTAAATATTTACCCACTACAAATTATATAGAGCCATAATTACTTAAAAAAACAAGAGACAGGACATGTTATTAATACCCGCAATAGATTTAAAAGACGGTCATTGTGTGCGCCTGCGTCAGGGCGACATGAATGACAGCACCGTATTTTCCGATGATCCTGTAGCAATGGCCGGGCAATGGGTGGCAGCCGGTGCACGGCGACTGCATATTGTTGATCTCGATGGTGCATTTGCCGGCAAGCCTAAAAATGCCAGTGTGATACATGATATTGCGTCAGCCTACCCTGATTTAAAGATTCAACTGGGCGGCGGTATTCGTGATGAAGATACCATTGCGGGTTATCTGGATGCGGGGGTGAACTATTTAATCGTTGGTACTCAGGCAGTGAAGGAGCCACATTTTGTTAGCGAGGTCTGTGCCGAATTTCCAACCCATATTATTGTAGGTTTGGATGCAAAAGATGGCAAAGTTGCCACCAATGGCTGGTCGAAATTGTCTAAACATGATGTCATTGATATGGCAAAACGCTTTGAAGATGATGGTGTTGAAGCGATTGTGTACACCGACATTTCGCGTGATGGCATGATGCAGGGCATAAATATTGAAGCCACGGTAAAAATGGCGCAGGCAATTAATATCCCGGTTATCGCTTCCGGCGGCATCACCAATATGGATGATGTTAAGGCGCTAAGTAAAGTGGCCGATGAAGGTATCATGGGCGCGATTACTGGCCGTGCCATTTACGAAGGTACCATAAATTTAGCTGAAGCTCAGGCCTGGCTTGATAAGCAGTAAAATAGAAGTAACGGCTCAGGCGGATAGTCTGTAGGGGCTTAGGTGAATAGCGAAAAAACATGGAGCATCCCCTAACAGACTACAGACTAAATAACCTAAGCAGTTACAAGTTTTTAGTTTTACCTAATAAAAGTATTTAGCATGGCATTAGCAAAACGAATTATTCCCTGTCTGGATGTTGATAACGGTCGCGTGGTAAAAGGCGTGCAGTTTGTTGATATTCGTGATGCCGGCAATCCCGTTGATGTTGCCCGGCGTTATGATGAGGAAGGTGCAGATGAAATAACCTTTCTGGATATCACCGCCAGTTCGGATGATCGTGAAACCATTGTGCATGTTGTCGAAGAAGTCGCCAATGAAGTGTTTATTCCGTTGACTGTTGGCGGTGGTATCCGTACTGTGGATGATGTACGCAGCATGTTAAATGCCGGTGCCGATAAAGTGGCGATAAATACTGCTGCTGTTTTTAATCCTGAGTTTGTCCGTGAAGCATCGGATAAAGTCGGCTCACAGTGTATCGTGGTGGCGATTGATGCGAAACAGGTCAGTGCACAAGGTGAAGCCTTACGTTGGGAAATATTTACCCACGGTGGTCGAAAAGCCACCGGCCTGGATGCTATAGAATGGGCAAAAAAAATGGTTGATTACGGTGCTGGTGAGATTTTATTAACCAGCATGGACAGAGATGGCACTAAAATTGGTTTTGATCTGCCGTTAACACGAGCAATTTCTGAAGCGGTTTCTGTGCCGGTCATTGCCTCCGGTGGGGTTGGTAACCTGGATCACCTGGCTGATGGCGTGACTGAAGGGTTGGCTGATGCAGTGCTGGCCGCCAGTATATTTCATTTTGCCGAATACACTATACAGCAGGCAAAACAGCATATGGCGGCTCGCGGCATCGAGATGCGGCTGTGAACAGTGGTACATGGATGTGCTGTTTACGAACCAAAGGACGGAGTAGTGGCACATGGATGTGCCGTTTACGAACCAAAGGACGGAAAAGCAAATGTTTAAGCAATGATTAATATACTATGAACTGGTTAGATGAAATACGGTTTGATGCAAACGGTTTGATTCCGGCGATTGCACAGGATGCCTACAGTGGTAAAATATTGATGATGGCATGGATGAACCGTGATTCATTGCAGTTGACGGCGGCAAAAAAAGAAGCGGTATACTGGTCGCGTTCCAGAGCAAAACTCTGGCACAAAGGTGAACAATCCGGTCATATCCAGAAAGTACTAGAGATACGCTTTGACTGTGATGAAGACGTTATTTTACTAAAAGTTGAACAGCAGGGCGGAATAGCTTGTCATACAGGACGAGAGAGTTGTTTTTATCGCCAGTTGCAGAAAGACAAATGGATTGATGTAGAGCAAGTTATCAAAGACCCGAATGAGATATATTCTGATAAAATGAAATAACATGACAGATTATTTACCACAGGGTGAAATACTGGCGCAGCTGAGTAAAATACTGGAGCAACGTAAAGGCGAGGACCCTGGTTCATCTTATGTTGCAAGCCTGTATAATAAAGGTCTGGACGCGATTCTTAAAAAGGTGGGTGAAGAAGCCACAGAAACTGTGATGGCAGCAAAAGATGTTGCTCACGGTGGTGATGTAGATAAACTGGTGTATGAAGTGGCTGACCTCTGGTTTCACACCATGGTATTGCTGGCAGAGCATAATGCAACTGCCGATGATGTATTAAAAGAACTGAGACGCCGGTTTGGCGTATCCGGTATTGATGAAAAAGCGGCGCGCAGTGATGATTAAGATTTGCGATACTTTTGCAACGATTAATCGCTGTTATTATTGTAAAAATGAAAGGTAACTACTCGTTGAGTAGTCAAAGTTAAAGAGAGTAAAGATTATGGGTATTAGTGTTTGGCAATTATTGATTTTACTGGCTGTTGTTATTTTGATTTTTGGTACTAAAAAATTAAAAAACATCGGTGGTGATTTAGGTGGCGCTATCAAAGGTTTTAAATCTGCGGTTAAAGACGGGGATGCCAGTGATGATAATGAGGCAAATCAGCAAAAGGTGGCGCAGGATTCAGTTGATAATGCTGCTAAAGATTCTGCCAGCGTTGAGTCGGTAAAAAAAGAAAGTAAAGTTTAACCAGGACGTTATAGGTAGACATGCGTCTACATGTAATCGTTTTATTTTATTGCGGTTAGAACCTTAGGCTTTTAACCCGCGCTATTGATTCATGCAGTTTATTCACGCGGTAATTCATGTTTGACGTTGGCTTCTGGGAAATCCTTTTTATTCTGGTGCTGGCTCTGGTCATTATAGGGCCGGAGCGCTTGCCCAGTGCGGCAAAAAAAGCCGGTTATTTTGTCGGTAAAGCCCGGCGTTACATCGAGGGTGTACGCAGTGAAGTTGAATCTGAGCTTAATATAGATGAATTTAAACGCATGCTGCATAACCAGGAAGTGCAGATTAATGAGCTGCAGCAACAGATAAAAACCGGTGTTGACGAAGTAAAAGCCGAGATACCGAACCCCGAAACAGCGGCAGATATTTTAAACGATACATCCCCCCATTCTTTTTATGATGAAGCTGATGAAGCAGAAAAAACATCAGTAGTGACGCAAACAAATTCTACTGACAGTAAAGAGCCTCATTCAAAAGACCAGCCTTCAAAAGATGCTCCCTAAAGGGCATATCTAAAACCCTGGCACGATTTATAAAAACAATAAATGCACTCTTTTAACGTAAAAATTCGCCAAATAGCCCACTGTTGCTCGTATTTTTACGTCAAAATAGCATGCTTTCTTATTTCTAAAAATCACATTATGATTTTTGGTTGCGCCCTAAAATAAATAGATAAATGGCAGAGCAGCAAACGCAAACTGAAAAGGGGCAGAAAGAACAGGGTCTGATGGAGCATTTGATCGAGTTGCGTGATCGTTTGCTGCGCATCGTATTGGCCATTCTTATTGTTTTTGTCGCATTAATTGCTTTTGCAGGCGATATTTTTACAATTGTAGCCGAGCCATTGTTAGCGTTGATGCCAGAAGGCACAACGATGATAGCGACCAGCGTGACCTCACCCTTTTTAGTACCTTTTAAACTGGTGCTGATGTTATCGGTATTGTTCACCATACCTTATACCTTGCATCAGATCTGGGGATTTATTGCACCGGGTTTGTACAAGCATGAAAAACGCCTGGCGACTCCATTGCTTATTTCCAGTGTGATTTTGTTTTATTGCGGTATTGCTTTTGCGTACTTTATTATTTTCCCTATCCTGTTTGGGTTTTTTATTGGCATCTCACCGGAAGGTGTCGCAGTAATGACGGATATAGGACAGTACCTGGATTTTATTATTGCCATCTTTTTAGCTTTCGGCATTGCTTTTGAAATGCCTGTAGCCACTTTTATGTTAATTGCAGCGGGTGTGACAACAGCGGATAAACTCGCCGAAAAACGCCCTTACATCATCATTGGTGCCTTTGTTGTGGGCATGTTTTTGACACCTCCGGATATCATATCGCAATCGTTACTGGCAATACCGATCTGGTTATTATTTGAGCTAGGTTTGATAGCTTCCCGACTATTTCTAAAAACTAAAGAAAAAGTTATAAATGATGAAGAGGTCATCATGGAAAATGATGAGTTTGCCCTGATTGAAGATGCATCCGGCAACAATCCTGTTGAAGCTTCACCCGACGACGGCGTGCAAGACGGGCAGTTGAGTGATGAAGACATGGAAAAACTGTTTGATGAAGTCGAGCAGGAGGAGAAAGGAAACCGCAGTGATAAGAAGGGAAAAAAAGGCTCAAGTGATGAGGCAGATAAAAAACCCTGAACGTCCTCCATATAATTCTATTGTAGCATTCGCTTAATCTTAATAATTATCAGGTATATTTATGCCAGAAGATATCTCCGACCAGGAAGCCAGGCAATGGAAGCAACAATATTATGATCAACTTGATCTACTTGATCACAAAGAAAAGGACTGGCAGGCATTAGAATCGGTTCTTAAAAAAACAGTACTTCGATTAAGTATTACTGCCGAAGGTCAACACGCGACGATTGACCGATATCTTCATGATGTTCGTACTGTAGTCAAGAAACAAGTTGATATCCTTCGGCTTGAAAATATCCTTAATGATATTTCTGCCTTAGTGTTAAAGATGGGTGATAAACAGGTTGCTGTTGATAAAAAAGTAATCACCATGCTTATACGGTTGCTTGAAAAAATTGATTTTCCTGATGCCGCCAGCAAGCAAAAGAACAAGTTAATAACAAAACTTTCCAGGTCGACAGATAAGAATAGTGATGAGCTTGCAGACGAAGTTCAGAGCTTATTGTCTGCTTTTATCAAGCGTGCTTCTATTAATCCTGTTGCTGATAGTAGTCATGAGCAAACGAAGTTTGGTTTGTTAAGGAATCTGTTTAAGCCACAGAACAACTTAGCTGATAACAGCAGTGATGTAATAAGTAATACAGAAAATAATATAACTAGTAATGCCGCAAGCGATAAAATAAACGATATTAAGGCGGGTGACACTGCAAATTATTCTTCGATTATTAATAGTATCACTGGCTTTGCTGAGGCACTACCCTGGCCAGGCTCTCTTGAAAAAGAAGTGAATCAAGTGTTGGCAACATTGTCGGCATGTGACCTTTACGAGGTTGATAAACAGCTTGAGCGTCTCTTTTCTCTTATCGATAAATGGCAGCAGCAGGCAGTTCCAACGGGGTCGAATCGTGTCGTTACCAGTGCTGATAGTAAAGATGTCGGACTGCTGGTATCTGACATGGTGGTGCAGCCGAGTGCGCCGGATTTGGCGGCTAGTAGTTATCATCAGTACACTGAGAAGAGTGATCCTTCGGCACAGGAGATTCTTATTCGTTTGCTGGAGCAATTGGTGGTGCCGCCCGATCGGCACGAAGCAGTAGAAAATATTAAGTTACGCATCAAAACTGACAAATCTGCAACGGGCAAGTCTGCCACAGGCTGGAAACGCTTACTCAATGATATTGCACAGCTGATCAATACCCTGCGAAGTGGAATACAGGATGAGAAACAGGAGTTTGAAACTTTTCTTCAGCAAATTACCGGTCGTTTAAAGGAAATGGATGGTTTTTTGTTGCAGGAAAATGCCTTACTTAACGAGGCCGAACAGGCCGGCGGTGCATTCGATGCTGCAGTTGGTGCTCAGGTGCAGGATATTCATGATGATATAAAAGCCTCCGATGATTTGAATGATCTTAAAAGTAAGGTTCAAAAGCGCCTAAGTGTTGTCTCTGATCACATCAAACAATACCGTATTAACGAGCAGGTGCGTTATACAAACGCACAACAAAATGTTGAGAATATGCAATCACGTTTGCAGCAGCTTGAGCAGGAAACAGGCGATCTCAGGAAGTTGATTCTGGTAAAAAATAAAGAAGCGATGTTCGATGTGTTGACCAAAATTCCAAATCGATTGTCATATGAGAAAAAAGCAGTTGAAGAAATTGGTCGTTGTAAGCGTTTTGCTGCACCTTTGAGCATGGCGGTATGGGATATTGACCTGTTTAAGCAGGTCAATGACACCTATGGCCATAAGGTTGGCGACATGGTTTTAAAAGCTGTCGCGCGGCTACTTAAGGAGCGTATGCGCGAGACTGACTTTATCGCACGTTATGGCGGCGAAGAATTTGTCATGTTCTTGCCTGGTGCAGATGAGTCTAAGGCGCTTGAGCTGGCAGATGCGTTACGTGAAAAAATTTCAGTATGCAAGTTTAAACATTACGGTGAAATGATCAAGATTACCGTGTCCTGTGGTGTCACCAGTTTTATTAAAGGTGATAACCATGAATCGATGTTTGAACGTGCTGACAAGGCGCTTTACGCTGCCAAGCATAATGGCCGAAACAAGTGTGTTGCGGCATCTACATTGTAGCTGTGTAGCATCTAATCTGCCCAACAGCTTTTTCCATGATTCCTTTTAAGTATTCGCAGTGTGTACTTTTGAAACACGCCGTAAATATATCCACATGTTTGCCAAAGCGGGGCTTGACGGTAGCATCCCCCCGCCTTCGCGGGGGCAGGCTATGCTACCGACAGTTTAAAAAGCACACACTGCGAATACTTATGCAATGATTAATAACATTAAGCAATGTTGCCGCAAATTCTTCTAAGTAACTTCATTACTTAAGCTACCTGTAGCGGTGCTTACTAAACCTGGGTGGTTGTTAATTGGCTAAATATTGTTGAAGATGGCGCGCCCGACAGGATTCGAACCTGTGACCTTCGGTGTCGGAGACCGATATTCTATCCAGCTGAACTACGGGCGCAAGCTATTTGAAAGCTTAATTCTAGCATGTATATCCAACTGTGCTGTAAATTTGGGAAAACATGTATTGGTTTGCATAAGTAATGAAATCCACTATCGATTTGTCGGATTATATTGCAGTTTTAGGAATAATTTTTTTTGACGATTTTTCGGCGTGTGGATTGTCGGTATTTTTTACATATTATTAACAGTGTCAACCGATTTTGGTTAATAATTAATCGATAATGATGCTGTTTAGCAATATTTTGCGTATTTGTGTAAAATAACGTTAATTTTTGTCGAATTTTATTACACTTTTTGTCTAAATTTTTGTCGAATTTTTAAACAATTTTGTGATTTGCGTTTGTTTACAATTGCTTACATTTTCTGGCATGGATAATGCATTTATATTCTTGCTGCATAAATTAATATGATTAGTTTGTGATGTGATTTAGAGAAACAAATAATTCTCTCGTTACTATAGTGTTTAATTTAAGCGAGTAGTTGGCTTTATTTTCGGTGGTGGGCACATAGTCTGCTTCATGTCGGTCAACAATCTTTTATTTTTTGAGGGAGGTTTTAAAGTGGAACAAAATACTACTAGTATTCAGAAGCATGGTATTCAGAAGCATGGTGTTCAGAAGCATGAGGATACTAAAAAATTATCTTTTGTTGTTTTATTTTTAGGGTTATTAGTTGCTGCATTGTTCGGTTTGGCTCCCATAGCATAACACACGACGTAAAGCTGCTGGCATAAAATCGGGTTTGTGATGAGGGGCATTCTTTTATGGTAGAATTTTCTGCATCTAGCAGTGGGGCGGTAGTCTCCAGGACATTTATGTGCAGTGTGCTGGAACATTAAATGTTTTGGCTTTTTTGAATTTTAAAGGGGTTTCGAACGGCCCCTTAAAATGGAGTGTATCGTCCTGGGCATTAACCGAGAGTACTAAACAATGCTCGACGTTTACAAATCAATTTATAAGCTCGAAGGGTCGCCATTTCGTTTAGGCCCTGATCACCATTTTTCTTTCGGGCATCGCACCTATGATGATGCCAAGTCCTATTTAAAATACGCAATTAGTGAAGGCGAAGGTATCGTTGTCATTACCGGTGCCCCTGGTACTGGCAAAACAACGTTGATTGCGTCATTAATTTCAGAGCTGGATCAAGCTCAGGTTGAGGTTGGGGTGGTAACTAACATGCAACTGGAGTCAGCCAGTCTGGTGGATATGGTTGTTGATGCTTTCTCTTTGCCAATAGATCGTTCAGATAATACAAATGTAATGAGCGAATTTAAACGCTATTTAAAACACCAGAATGAGCAAAAACGGCGTGTTATTTTAATAGTTGATGAAGCGCAGGGCTTATCGGTAAAGTCATTAGAAGACTTGCGCTTATTATCTAATCTCCAGCACAATACACGTCTATTGTTGCAGATATTTCTTGTTGGTCAGGAACCTTTGATGGATATTATAAGGTCACCTGGTATGGAGCAATTGCATCAAAGGCTCATCGCTGCAGCGCAATTAAAACCCCTGGATTTTGAACAAACGGTTGATTATATCGTACATCGACTGAACTGTGTGGGATGGAAAAATAACCCATCTTTCACTGACGAGGTCTGTAGTCTGGTGCATAAGTTTAGTGGTGGTGTACCCAGAAGGATAAATCTTATCTGCCACCGTTTGTTTTTGCATGCGGGGCTGGAGAAGAAGAACGAATTAGTTGGTGGCGATGCGCTTGTAGTCATTGTTGAGCTGCACAGGGAAGGTCTGTTAACGCCTGTCGCCAGACGTGCTCTGGGTGAGTATGTTGGCGGTATTAAAGATATGGCGGTCAGTTAGTTCGTCCTGGTTTTAAAGTTTTGAACAGTGCAGTCACCCTGATTCATACATAGGATTAGATTATCAATTAGATTTGTTCAGAGTTTCTCTTTAGTTTTTTTCACGTAAGTCCTTTTCGTGCAAAGGTCACTAAATGTTAATCAGTGCTAATTTTTATAGAGTTTTTGCTTTAATTGTTATTACTGGTTTGTTGTTTGCCCCTTTGCCTGCTAGTAATTTATGGTGGCGTGAAGCTGTTAACAGTGGCCATACCCTGTTATTTATTTTTCTTTCATTCATTATCTATTCTCAATTTAGCGCAAGAATGCGTTTATTAAACGGTTTTGTAATTTATTTGCTTGTGCTGATTATCGGCATGTTGCTTGGTGTAGCAATAGAGGTGTTGCAAAGTATCGGGCAAAGAGAGACCAGCCTGAATGATATAGTCGGGAATTTTTTTGGTTTAATGACAGGGCTTTGCCTGATTGCAGTGTTTAACCTAAAAAAAATATCTTATCAAAAATTTGCCAGTGTTGTTATTGTCATTGCTGCTACAGGTTTTTTATGGTTTGGTTTAAACTCATTGTTACGTTTGAGCTGGCATTATATAGAGCGGCATAATGCTTTTCCTGTGATAGTTGATTTTGATGCAAACTGGTCGTCCAGTTTTGTTCGTTATAACAATGCCAGTATGGTAAAGATGTTAACTTCTGATCAGCAAAGCCATCATTTTGTGCAACTTAATTCGGGTGATTATCCAGGTATTTCAATAATAGAGCCTGAGCCAGACTGGTCGGGTTACCGTAATTTGCATTTAAAAATAGTTTCAATGAGTGAGTATGCGCATTATATGATTTTGCGGGTGCACGACGATAAGCATAATCAGGATCATTTGGATCGTTTTAATAAAAAACTGCTTATAAAGCCTGGTTTGAATACATTCAGTATCTCGCTTAATCAAATTCGGTATGGTGCGGTTGATAGAGAGCTGGATTTGAAAAACATTGCGGGGCTTATTTTGTTTTCAGGAAAGTTGAAAGATCCGTTGCAGATTGTAGTGGCTGACATTTCGTTAAAATAGTAGAGAGAACGCTGCCGCTCGCTGGTTAATTGATAGATAAGTGCTAAAATTCTTGTTTAGCTTCTACTAGTAGGCAAATCATTGTCTCGGCTATTTTATTTTTAGGGATGTGATCGGCAGCTGTTATGGGTACCGTAAAATTTTTTCGTCACTCTACAAAATTATCCAGATATTACATACCAACTGAATTCGTTGTTTTAGTGGTAATCGAATTCCTGGTGTTAATTTTCTCGCTTTATCTGGCATTTATTCTTCGGTTTTGGTGGAGTGAATGGCATTATGATTTTCATGACTTTATGCCAAAAGCACTGGTTTATGCCTTTGTTATGCAGCTTTGCCTGGTAGCGTTTGGGGTTTATCAGCGCCAGGCAGGTCGTTTCATTAATATGCTGGTGTTGCGTATTGCCAGTGGGCTGCTGCTGGGACTGATCCCTTTGGGTGTCAGTTATTATTTTGTGCCTGCATTTTTTCTTGGTCGCGGAGCACTTTTACTGGCGGTTCTTTTTAGCTTTATTCTTATATCAATTGTTCGTCTGTTTTTTAGAAGAGTGGTCAAAGAGCACAATATGTGGACACGTGTATTGGTGCTGGGAGCAGGTAAAAAGGCAGATTTTATCCGTCAGGCAGTTGGCACGGGTGAGCTTACAGGTTTGAATATTATTGCTTATGTCGTTATGCCAGGGGATAAAGTAACAACAGGCGGTAATACCATTACATTAGACAAGCCGTTGATTCAATATGTAGAAGAACGGGATATTGATGAAATAGTCATTGCTGTAGATGATCGACGTTCTGATGGTTTTCCGACAAAAGATCTTATCGATTGTAAAATGAGCGGTATCAACATCCTGGATTTGGTGACGTTTTTTGAGCGACGCGCAGGTAAAATTCGGCTGGACATGTTAAATCCCAGCTGGTTGTATCTGTCTGAAGGTTTTCAGGTTGGCACCGTTCGGCGTATTGGAAAGCGTGCTTTAGACATAATGGTTGTTCTGATGTTGTTGCCCGTTGCATTGCCGTTTGCCGTGTTCGTTAGTTTGGCAATAATGATAGAAAGTCGCGGTAGAGGCTCGGTTTTATATAGCCAGATTCGTGTTAAGCAAGATGGTCTACCGTTTAAAATTTATAAATTTCGTAGCATGGTAAGCGATGCCGAGAAAGACGGTGTTGCCCGTTGGGCATCAAAGAATGATTCACGTATCACCAGGGTGGGTGCCATTATTCGAAAAGGACGTCTTGATGAGTTACCACAGTTATTTAATGTGTTAAAAGGTGATATGAGTTTTGTCGGGCCACGCCCTGAACGCCCTGAATTTATAAAAAAACTGGCAGAAGCCATTCCTTATTATGAAGAGCGCCACCGGGTAAAGCCGGGGCTGACAGGCTGGGCGCAAGTTTGTTATTCCTATGGTGATACCGAGGAAGATGCCATCCAAAAGCTTCAATATGATTTGTATTATGTTAAGAACTACAGCGCATTACTGGATCTGCTGATTTTATTGCAGACTGCAGAAGTGGTCATGTTAGGTAAGGGTGCACAATAACGGATGAAGGCATAAAATCTTGCAGGTGTCCATGTTTATCGTGTTCATGGCTTATTCCTTTTTATCAAGACCCCTACATGGCACATCAGTGCCGACACAGCCACTCATCTACAATAACTTAAGCAATGAAGTTACTTAGAAGGATTACGAAATACTGTGCATGCCATATTTAACAGGAAATGAATTTAGCTTTATACGGTTATCTGGGAGCAGCTCTTGCGTATAGCTTTTTTGCTGTATTGCTGCTGTTTAGCTGGCGCGAGAGTTTACAGGCAAAATTAATCTTTATTGCCATGTTTGTTAGTGTGTGCTGGGCATTGTTTGCTGCACAGGTCTCACTTCATAACGAGTCTTACCTTTTGTCTTATCAGGTATTTGAGATTCTTCGTTATATTGCCTGGTATGTGTTTTTACTCAAACTGTTTGATCTGGCCGTCTCCGGCATTAAACCGCCCCATAATAGTCAAAAGCGCAGTTACCAAAAGTTTGTTGGCTGGGCATTACCTTTAAGCATTGGTTTTGCTCTGTTATTGCTGCTAAGCGAAATGCTTGCTGCGGTCTTTACCTTGCCGGGTCAATTTGTCTTTGGCATTTTTGGCAATGTTAGTCTTGCGCTCATCGGGCTTGCCATCATTGAGCAGTTATTTCGAAATACATCAGTAGGTCACCGTTGGGCGGTCAAGTATTTATTTCTTGGTGCAGGCGGGATTTTTGTTTTTGATTTTTATTTATACGCCGACGCTTTATTGTTTGGCAATATTAATCAGGATTTATGGGCGGCACGAGGAGCAGTACACGTGGTGGCCGTGCCTTTATTAGCCATTTCCGCTGCACACAATAAAAGCTGGTCGCTTAATATATTTGTTTCACGGGACATTGTTTTGAATACCACCGCTATTCTTGGCGGTGGCTTTTACCTACTGGCAATGGCGGCTTCTGCTTATTACTTAAGAGAAGTTGGCGGTGACTGGGGGAAAATTGGCCAGATAATGTTTTTAATTCTGGCCGTGGTGTTTTTGCTTGTTGTTTTAACCTCCTCGCAAATACGCGCAAAAATTAAAGTGTTTTTAGGTAAACATTTTTATAAAAACAAATATGATTACCGCATTGAATGGTTAAGATTAACAGAAGATTTAAAAGTTGATGCAGGTAATAAAGATCATTATAAAACAGTGATCGAAGCGATGGCGCACATTGTGGATGCTCGTGCGGGATCATTATGGTTGCGTGATGAAAAAGGTGACTATAAAAATGTTGAGGTTTGGCAAGGGTTATGGGTGGATGATGTGATTGCCAGTGATTCCTCATTGATCCAGTTCCTGGCAAAAAAAGGCTTTGTTATAAATGTAAAAGAACAGCTTAGTCATGCAAACGAGTACCAGGGTTTATCGCTGCCTGAATGGATGCAGCAAACTGACCGGCCCTGGTTAATTGTTCCGTTACATGGTGTAGGCGAGCTACAAGGTTTTATCGTGCTAGCCAAACCGCTTATAACGCGTTCGATTAACTGGGAAGATCATGATTTATTAAAAACAGCGGCCAAACAAATCACCAGTTACCTTGCGGTGCTAACGACCTCGGCACAATTGGCTGAAGCAAAACAATTTGAAGTATTTAACCGTCTTTCTGCCTACATGGTGCATGATATGAAAAACATAGCGGCTGAACTTGACCTGGTAGCGATTAATGCGAAAAAACATGCTACTAATCCCGCATTTATCGATGATGCCTTTGCCACAGTTAAAAGTGCTGCTGAAGATATCAACCGATTATTGGCGCACCTGCGCAATGGGCGAACTAAAAATGAGAATAAAGTGATGGTAGATTTGGTTGAGCTTGTGGCAGAGGTGGTTGATTCTAAAAAACATTTGCTACCAACACCTCATTTTAAGGTGCTTGCCGAGTCTGGCATGGTTTTTTTGGAAAAAAAGCGCATGGTAAATGTGCTTGCGCATCTGATCGAAAATGCACAGCAGGCGACAGCAGATGATGGTGAGGTTATGGTAATGCTGTCTACCGTAGAAAATAGACATATAATCAAAATCAAGGATAATGGCCATGGTATGGATGCCGATTTTATTCGACACCGACTGTTTAAACCTTTTGATACCACAAAAGGTAATGCAGGAATGGGCATTGGTTTGTATGAAAGCAGGGAATTTATCCGCCAGATGGGTGGTGATATTAATGCGCAAAGTGAACCTGGAAAAGGGGCTATAATTACCCTGCAAATACCGTTGTATTCAACACAATGTGATGGCATTAATAGCTTGTCTTAAGTGGCAGTCTATTTTAAAGGTTTTAATTTCGCAACTGCTCAACGAGCAGTAAAACACACAGTAACTGAGTAGTTACTTGATTTTAGGGAATTTAATAACAGTAATGGTAAGCAATGCGTTAAAGCCGCTGCTGGTTGTTGAAGACAACCTCGGTTTACAGAAGCAATTAAAATGGTCTTTTGAAGGTTATCAGGTATACCTTGCGAGCGACCGTGTCTCAGCGATTAAATTATTACGCCAACATCATATGCCAGTGGTTACGTTGGATTTAGGTTTGCCACCGGATACTGCCAATGCCAGTGAAGGCCTGGCTACACTAAAAGAAATTTTGAAGCTGGAGCCACATACCAAAGTCATTGTGGTGACAGGCAATGATGAACAGAAAAATGCCCTGGAAGCCATTTCTCACGGTGCCTATGATTTTTATCAAAAACCGATAGAGCCTGATGTTTTATGTTTAATCGTTGATCGCGCCTATCAGCTATATGAGCTCGAAAAGGAAAACCGGCGGCTGGCATTAGCTGGTTGCAATTTACCATTGGATGGCATCATTGGTGCCAGCACTACCATGCTGGCGGCTTGCCGACTGGTGGAGAAAGTAGGGCCGACAGATGCAACCTCGCTGATACTGGGTGAAAGTGGCACAGGTAAGGAGCTATTCGCCAGGGCTTTGCACCGTTTAAGCCCGCGTAAAGACAAACCTTTTGTGGCACTGAACTGTGCAGCTATCCCCGATAATTTGCTTGAAAGTGAACTCTTTGGTTATGAAAAAGGTGCCTTTACCGGTGCGGTAAAACAAACTAGAGGTAAGATTGAAACGGCCACCGGCGGCACCCTTTTTCTGGATGAAATTGGTGACATGCCAATGCCTTTGCAGGCAAAAATGTTACGTTTTTTGCAGGAGCGTGTCATAGAGCGCCTGGGGGGGCGAGCGACCATTGAGGTTGATGTGCGAATTATTTGTGCGACACACCGCAAGCTGGATCAAATGATTAAAAGCGGTGGCTTTCGCGAAGACCTGTTTTTCAGAGTCAGTGAAATTATTATTGAAATTCCTGCACTACGTGATCGTGAAGGCGACAAAGCATTGCTGGCGCAAACTTTTCTGGATAAGTTCAGTTTGCAGCATGGCCGCAGTTTTCGTGGCTTTGCCGATTCGGCACGTACGGAAATTGACGCTTATGAGTGGCCTGGTAATGTTCGTGAGCTGGAAAATAGGATCAAACGTGCGGTAGTGCTAGCTGAAGGCAAGCAAATTTTGACAACTGATCTGGGCTTTGCCGAGGATAAAGATCATTTGCAGTCATTAAATTTGCGTGATGTCAGAGAGCGGGTGGAGCGTGAGCTTATCCTGCGCGCACTATCCATATACAGCAATAACGTTACCCATGCAGCCGCTGCATTGGGCATAAGCCGTCCTTCCCTGTACAGTTTTATTAAAAAGCTGGGCATTCCGGAGCCAGGGAAATGAGCGACCATACAGAAAATGGGTTACATCAGGGTTTGACAGGTCGTGGTAAACATGGAGATATTAATACTGCTGCGTTTTAAAGAAGTGTTTTTGCGTATATAAACTAGAATATAGGCTTATAGGTTGAATTTAGGAAGGCTTTATAAACCAGTTATGTACTGCTGGCGTTATTGAGTGGCATTAAATGTTATTAGAGTAAAAATAAAATGTGGAATCAGTTATTACAAAGTTACAGTTATTTGCATGGTATTTGGCAGTACAGGTGGATGGCGTTGGTCATTACCTGTTTTGTTGCGTTAAGTGGTTGGGCAGTGGTTTATGTTTTGCCTAATCAGTATACTTCGCAAACGGTGGTGCATATTGATACCAGGTCTGTGATGGCACCGTTACTCGAAGGTTTGTCCGTAGAGTCTGAAATAGATGTTGGCATTAATCTCCTGTCTCGGATTTTGTTAAGCCGCAAAAATTTGGTCGAGGTGATTCGGCAAACAGACCTGGGTCTTGAGTCTGATGATCCTGAAGTAATGGGCGAACTTGTGTACGGTTTAGGTGCTGCAATTGTGCTAACGCAGATTGAGCAACGTGGGCGCAGAGGCGGTAGCGATATTTATGAACTGAGCTATCAGGGAAGTTCGCCGGAGTTGGCATACCAGGTTGTATCCAAATTGCTCGATACCCTGATTGAAGATACACAGGAATCGGTGCGAACGGACACGGCGGGTGCGCAGGAATTCCTTGATCGTCAGATTAGTGAGTACGAGGTTCGACTAATCGAGGCAGAGCATAAACTGGCTGAGTTCAAACGAGCTAATGTCGGTTTCATGCCTGATGAAAAAGGTGGTTACTATACCAGGTTACAGCGTGAAGAAGATGATCTGGCTAATTTGAAGGCAGAGTTACGGTTGGCACAACGTAAGCATTCAGCCATGCTTAAACAATTAGAAGGGGAAGCGCCCTTGCTTGCTAATATTGATCATGGCGCGGCAAAGATTTTAAAATTACGTCGCTATCGTGAACAGCTTGAAATATTGTTAACCCAGTATAAGGAGCAACATCCGGATGTTAAGGCGGTGAGAGCGATTATAGCTGGGATAATAGAAGAAGATAGTATTACAGAGGGTGAATTTATTGATACCGGTACTGGTGGCATGGTTGAGTTTAATCCGGTTTATCAGGAGCTAAAAGCTGAGACTAATAAAGCCAGTGTTGAGGTAGAAACCTTAAAAATAAAGCTTTTGGAACAGAAAAATAGTGTAAAAGCACTTAAACAGGCTGTTGATGTACTTCCTGGTGTAGAAGCACAGCTTGTAAAGTTGAACCGTGATTATGAAATTACGCGTGAACGTTATCTTAGTTTTGTCAATCGAAGAGAATCAGCACGGCTGGCGCAAGCTGTCGGGCAGAGCGGCAGCAACATTAAGTTCCGTATAATAGAAGCACCACGTGTGCCAAAGATGGCATCAGGGCCGGATCGCTTTCTTTTCCTGTCCGGTGTTTTTCTTGCAGCGATAGCTGCCGGTCTGGGATGGGGTTTTCTCAAGTATCGTATGCAGCCAACATTTATTACTTCAAACCAGCTTAGAGAGCAAATTGGCCTGCCAGTATTAGGCTCAGTAGGTCATTACCTAACACCCTGGCACAGAAGAAAACGGTATTTACAATTGACGAGCTTTTTGATTGTTTTTTTTCTACTGATAAGCATTTATGGTGCTGCGATGATTTATAGTGACTCGGCAACTGAGCTGGTTGATGACTTTATTGCGTCATGGAGTTTGATGATATGAATAGTGAAAACAATAAGCCGGCACCGACAACAATTGCACAGCTGGTTGAGGTAAGTCAGGATTATACGGATGATGCTGATAATGTAGCCAATCACATGGCTAACCAGTCATTTGGCGAAAACAGCAATAAAGTTGAATTACTGGAAAGGCTTTTAGATCAGAACATGCTGGTGTCAGGCAGTGATATTGGACGGGAAATTCATGATGACTATAGAAGAATAAAACGTCCTCTGGTTTCTAATGCCAGTGGCCGCAATAAGGCTATGGTGGAGCGCGGTAATTTAATTCTTGTGACCAGTGCGGTACCTGGTGAAGGGAAAAGCTATACTGCAGTCAACCTGGCACTGTCAATAGCGCAGGAAATTGATACCACGGTTTTGCTTATAGATTGTGATGTGGCTAAACAGGGTACCAGTCGGTTGTTAGGTCTTGAAAATGTTAGTGGTCTGGTGGATGTGCTAGAAAGGGATGATCTGAACATAGGTGATGTTTTGCTGCAAACCGATATTCCCAATTTTCGTGTGGTTTCTGCCGGCAAACAGCATGAGTATGTTGCTGAGTTGCTATCCAGTCACCGTATGTCCGATCTGGTAAATGAAATAGCCAGCCGATACAGTGACCGTATTATTATTTTTGATGGTCCGCCATTGTTGCCTACGCCGCAAACGCAAATTTTGGCTGGGCTGGTTGGTCAGGTAGTATTTGTTATTGAAGCTGGAAAAACACCCCAGGCACTAGTTGAGGAGGCGCTGGAAATGCTTCCTGAAGAGCAGGCGGTTGGACTTGTGCTAAATAAAAATGAAGGATTGTCTGGCAGCGGTTATTACTATGGGTATTATGGTGATGATCGTTAGTGGTGCCCTGTCCAATACTGTGATTATGGATGCTGACATCGTTAGTTTTATCAGTGGTGAGTGATAGTAGATGTCTGTTCAAAACGCATTGACTGTTGATGTCGAAGACTACTTTCAGGTATCTGCATTTGCTGACAGTATTAGCCAGCATGAATGGGATAATCAGCCTTTACGTGTTGAACAAAATACTCATAGGTTATTAGATTTATTTGATGAATATCAGATAAAAGCTACATTTTTTGTATTGGGCTGGGTGGCTGAAAGAACAACTGATCTGGTTCTTGAAATTGCAAAACGAGGGCATGAGGTAGCCAGCCATGGTTATAGCCATCAGCTGGTCTACAATCAGAGTCCTGAAGTGTTTCGCCAGGAAACAATACGTTCAAAAAGTATTTTGGAAGATATTATTGGGCAACCTGTTCGGGGTTATCGTGCAGCCAGTTATTCAATTACCAAACCCTCACTATGGGCGCTGGACATTCTGGCTGAAGCGGGTTTTGATTATGATTCCAGTATATTTCCAGTTCATCATGACCGCTATGGCATACCCAATAGTCCCGAATTTCCTTACACCTTAGATACCCCGGCAGGCCATAAACTGGTTGAGTTTCCTATATCCACTGCCAGAATTATGAGCTATCGCCTGCCCATAGCAGGCGGTGGCTATTTTCGCCTTTATCCCTACTGGTTGAGTCGCGCCGGCTTGCGGCAGGTTAATCGCAGGCAAAAACCGTTTATCTTTTACCTTCACCCCTGGGAAATCGATCCTGAGCAGCCACGTATATCAGCAAGTTGGTTATCACGATTCAGACATTATAATAATCTGGATAAATGTGAAACCAGGCTACACAAACTTGCCTCGGATTTTCAGTTTACTACGGTTGAAAAGGTGCTGCAAAATCAGGGTTTATTATAGGAATCTTGTAACATATCAATGAGCCCAGGTTGTGAAATCCTGTATCAATCTTATATTATTCGAGTACCAGGTCTCTCGTTGGTCGAGACAGGGTGAAGCCAGTTATGCTTAGTGGGTTCTTAGGGTAAGTTTTTAACGATAAAAGGTCCAATCAATTTTGTGATAAAAACAGGTAACCTTCGCCATACGTTAATTGCCAGAGCAAATTTTGGGTTGTCTGGATTGAGCCTTGGCATTTCAACATTATCTGCCAGCCAATAATGCCAGTATAACTGTTTTGGTTTTGCACCCCATTGTTGTTTGAAACGGTAAGTACCGGAACCCTTGCTGGAGCGTCCAAAATCAAAATACTGGTATTGATTTTTTATAGCAAATTTTAATACTTCCCAATATAACAACATGTTTATGCTCAGGTGGTTAACCTCTTTGATTGTTGATGCCCATGGTATTTCTAAAGTGCCTTTGTGTCCTAGCAGGAAAGCTGCTGCCACAGGGCGGCCTTTATGGTGCAGTGTGATGATTTTGCTGTTTTCGAAAAAAGTGCGCAAAATTTCATTGAAAAATTTTTCCCCATATACCGGTGTGCCAAGATCACGCATGTTGCGCGCAAACACAGCATAAAAATCTCTCAGGCACTCTGTGCCGCCAATTTTTACCTGAATATCTTCACGCTGCGCACGTTTTATTTGTGCACGTAGCTTAGATGTAAAAACCTTCCATAATGCTTCTTCGCTACCAGGCAAAGATAAAACCATGTTTACTTTTTCAGTGCGTGCGGGTAGCTCAAAGCGAGTGATGTCGTCACGGTACTCTATATGGCCTGTGCCAATTTTTGTTGCAAAATCATTTGCAGCTGCCATCAGTTTTTGTTCGATTTGCAGAGTGTTTGCAATGGCGCCGCCGGAGTTAAAGTAGGGCATAGAAACCATAAAGTCACCGAATAATTTGCTATTTAGGCGTACCAAAGGGAGTACGCCTACGATCTTTTCATTATCAGCAGTCTCATTACCAGCAGTTTCGTTACCCTCAGGCTCATTTTCATCAGGGCTGTTACTGCTGGCATAGAAGAAATAGCATTCATGTCCAAATACCTTATTGATTAATTTTTTCCATTCGGCGCGGTGGTAAAGTGATGCGGTGGGATTAGACTCTACGTACTGATTCCACTTATCATTATTTTCACCTAGCTGCGCGATGGATATTTTTTCATTGCCGGGATTATGTTTACCATGTGCACGTGCAGCTGGTAATGCTGGTTTTTTCAGGGTGTTTTCAGGTTTGGTTTCAAAACTGGTTTCAGGTTCGAAATAGTCAGATAATTTTTCAGTTAGCCCGTTTAGCTGAGCTTTTAAATCAGTAACAGTGTGCCCCTGCTCTTGCATGGTGTGCATCAGCTGTTCGGTCGGTTGCTTGCTGCGTTTTGCTTTACCGATCTGTCGGGATATTATTTTACATTGGAGCTGTGCATCTTTCAGTTGTTTTTTTACATCAGCATATTGCTGCTGAAGTTTGCTTAAAGTGACTAACTGTTCGTCAGTTTGCGGGTGGCTGCTGGTTTTTTGTGCTTTTGACATCTTTATCCTTGTTGTATGCGTTGCGTGAAACCCGTTTTTATTCAAATATCATTTCTATTCATGTCATCTCGACCAGAGGGAGGGATCTTATGCCACGGTTGATTTAGATCTCTCCCTCTGGTCGAGATGACAGCGATACGGGTTTTTATACTGATTGTAAAATGCCTTCATGTTAAATCACATCCAGCCTGATATGCGTGCCAGAAAAGACGTTTTATCATAGGCTATATCCTGGTGGATGCCGATTCGTTGTAGCTGGTGAACATCTGTATTCGCCGTGTTCCAGCCAGATTGTGTGGTGACAGCGCCCAGATAATTTTGCTTTACCAGCTTTAATGCTTGCTGATTGTAGTCACCATTAGGGAAGCAAAAGGTATTGATTGTCTGTGCGGTATGCTTTTCTATTTCGTCTTTACTGTTAATGATTTCATTTTTGATCTGCCTGGCAGGTGTTAGGTTATTTAAGCGAACATGCCGGCAGGTGTGGCTGCCAATTTCCACCAGACCGGTGCTTGTCATTTTTGCAACCTGTTGCCAGTTGAGAAGCGATGGAGGGTAATCACCAGTGTTTAATTGTAATACTTTTTCGATATGCGTCAGTCGTTTATGAACTTCTTCATCAGAAAAATCTTTGGTACTGGCACACAGTCTGGATATTTGTTCGCTGTTGGGTGGCGTGTCTGAAAATAAATAATTTTCCGGATTGTCTTGCAGCCATGACAGCTCAGGATGTGACCAGTACTGTGGGTAATTACAGGAAATGGTGGTGATGAGACGGGCAAGGCGTTCTGGCCAGAACATCTCATTGGTGCCGATCATGTCGGAGACCAGAAAGATGGTGGCTGGAGTGTTTAACTCCTGTAAAACAGGAAAGGCAAATTCATAGTTGTCTGCCCAGCCGTCATCAAAGGTTATCGCACAGGCGTTTGCTGGCAGTGTTTTGCCTTCCTGTTTCAGTTGAATCCAGTCAGATAATTTAATGATATTGAAATAGTCGCCAAGAAAATTAATATGCTGTCTGAACGTTTCCGGCGTAACCACCATGCCGGGTTCTTCGATTTTTGTACGTTCATCATTCTGTGGCAATATTCGATGGTACATCAGGATAAGAAGTTGTGCTTCTTTGCTGGCACGGGTATGCCGCCCAAAAGTAGCAGCGATATGCTGCAGACTTCGCTTGATGCTTTGTTTTATGTTGTTGTTTCTGACGTTCATGTCGGATTTTATATTGGCTGGTTTGCCGCAGGTATCTAATGTAATGTAGTCCACTTCACAGGGAAAAGATATATTCATGAAAACCATATTGCATATAATTGATACCACCGGTCCGGGTGGTGCTGAAACCGTGTTCATTGATCTGGCAACACGACTACCTAAAGATAAATACCGTTCAGTGGTGGTAATTCGTGACAAGGGCTGGGTTTATGAGGAGCTCTGTCGACGGGGCATCAAGCCTATCCTGCTTGATGCTAAAGGTTCATTTAATTTTCGCTACCTCGCCGGCTTACGAAAGATTATTCGAGACGAATCGGTGGATTTGATCCAGTCACATTTGTTGGGTGCAAATGTGTATTGTTCCTTAGCCGGCTTACTTACGGCTACGCCAGTTGTGGCAACTTTTCATGGTGTTGTCGATATCGGTGAAAATGAGCGCTTAAAAGGGCTTAAATTTGCCGCAATTAATGCTGGAGCAAACTGTATAGTCGCAGTGACAGACAGCCTGCTTGACGACATCATCAGTCGAACTGCACTTAAGGAAAATAAGACCGCTGTTATTTATAATGGTATCGACACTGCAGCCTTTGTTCGACCGCATTCTAATGCTCTCAGGCAGAAATACGGCTGGCATGAGGACGATATCATAATAGGTAGCCTGGGTAATATCCGACCTGCTAAAGGTTATGATATATTATTAAAGGCAGCCGCTTTACTGCAGCAGAGTTCACATTCGTATCGCTTTGTTATTGCAGGTCAGGGTAAAGGTGAGTTGTATGATGAGCTGATGGCTTTGCGAAAAACACTGGATCTTGAGGAGAAGGTGAGGTTTCTGGGGTTTATCGATGATGCTGCAGATTTCCTCGCGAACATTGATATATTTCTGTCGTCATCAATATCAGAAGGTTTGCCACTTTCTGCAATACAGGCGATGGTGGCGGCCAGGCCAATGGTGGCAACACGATGTGGTGGTTATGCGAGTCTTATAACCCATCGAGAGAATGGGATGCTGACAGAAGTTGGTAATCCTGCTGCCATCGCAGAGGCGATTGAGATGCTTGCTTCAGATCCCGAGTTGCAAATTAAAATCGCCAGAAAAGCAAAAACACATGCCATTGAAACTTACGATATACAGGTGATGCTCGGTGCTTATGCCCGGTTATATGATCGATTTTTAGATAGAAGGTAGTTAGGATTAACCAATGCTTCGTTTTGTTTGTAAATATATCTTGAGACATTTGCACGAGCAGTGGCACATGGATGTGGCGGTTACGAACCATAGGATGGAGAGCCTAAATGCTCAATTTTACTGTCATCTCGACCAGAGGGAGAGATCTTGATCTACTGCGGTATAAGATCTCTCCCTCTGGTCGAGATGACAGTAAGACAAAAGTTGTTTTCATCCTTCGGATTAGTATGCAAAGGTCTCATCTTATTGACCACGTAGGCCTCGTACATATTGCTGTAACTCATACCAGAAAGGTTTCATATCACTAATACGGTTGACCTCATGCCGGGTAGAGAACGGTGAAGGTGTAAAAAAACGTAGCATTGCCCCAGCTTTCGCTTTAAATGGTGTTTGCTTATTTCTGAGTGTTAAATAAAGATTATCGAGGTCGCCAAGCAACCAGCGCAGTTTTACTCCGATTTTATAATGGGTGACGGCTTCCGGCTGTTCACCACAGGCTAGCTGATATAACAGTTTAGGGAAATCAACACCG
>CAYQXD010000022.1:0-25493 GCA_964421315.1 uncultured Thiotrichaceae bacterium
CTGAGTTCGGTCATTAGCGGGCGTTGAAAATCAAAATCTTTTGGTCCGCGAAACACGCAAAAAACGCGAAAAAAACAAAAGCAATAAAAGATTAGTTTACTCATTCCTACGCAGAGCGTAGGAATGAGTGTGCTGAAAAAATAAAATATTTTCTTTGCGCTTTTTTTGCGTCTTTTGCGTGTTTCGCGGACTAATGTTTTTAAAGTTATTGATTGTCTGCTTCGTGTCGAAACCGGTCATTACAAATCTGACACTGTCTGTCAGCTCACAATAAGTTTCAAGAAGCATTATAGTTTGTGTTCCATTCATTTAAGGCTTCACTCAGGTTGCCCTGAGCATTAATTTTTTCCCAGAACGCGGTGAAGTCAGTCTTTATTGTTTCCAGCGACACTTCTAATATATTACTTTTGTCTTTAACAAATAATTCGATATTGCTTTTAACCGTTTCGATATAGTCTGCTGCAATATTATCAGCCGGAAGCAAATGCTGTTCGTGCATCAATATGCCCTGCTCATAAGCCTTCATAATGCCGTAATCAATACGCCTGGAAAAACTGCGTATGGTGTCTTCACGGTTTCTTTTTAAGTGAACATAAAACGCGGCGTCACCATATGTTTTGTCAAGCCTGCCTAATAACCAGCACAGCCGGTTGTCTGCTTCAATATGATCGGGTGGGTAATTAAAACGCAAAGCCCCGGTTGCAGTTGAAAGGGATTCATGTGCAGAAGAATAATTTGAAATATGCTGGCAGGCTTTTATAAATGTTGTTGAACCACAGCGGCCGGTATTTAAGATAAAAATGTTCATTTATCTGTTAAATGCTTTTTCCATCTGTTCATATCTTTTTGGTAATGCAGTATTGCATGCAAAATGGATTCTATATATTTAGCAGCATGGTCAGCTGAAGAGATTTGTTGAAAAGCAAAGCTGTTATTTTCAAAGTTTGACTGAATGTTCTGCAGGAAGTTATAAAAATTTATTTTGGCCTGATGAATTGTTTGTGGCTTATTAGACAGGTTGTTCCACCAGCACAGTGGATTGTTTATCTGAGTATGTATCTGTGACTTTAGCTGCAGAATAGTATTGTGTTTTTCTATATAGTTTGCTTTTATATTATTATAGGTGGTTTCAATAATAAACTGTAGTTTATCGCTTTCTGTTGCTTTATAAAGCAGGTTTTGTTCGGTGATTTTTTTTATAGTAAATAACATTACATCACCGTAGAACTGGCGAATAAATTCGTTACCAAGATCAATGCTGGAATCAGTCGTGTTTTCGTGATTTTTTACGCCGGCGCGAAACTCAGCCAAACCGGTCGACTCAATAGTTCGCTTGTGCAGCATAGGCAAGTTTGCAGATACAAATTTACTTTGTAGTCTGGCATTTAATAGCCGGCCCAGGACCGGTCCGGCCATGCGTAGCTTAAGCGTGGCAAAGGGAATGAAGTGCTCCAGGCTTTCTGGTTTTATAACATAGTTTCCGGTATAAACGGTTCTGGCTGCTGTGGTTGTAGAAAAGCCATCGCCATAATGAAAAAAAGTTTTCCGGGTAGGGTGTTCGCCATAAAAAAAGTGGCTGAGTTTGTCAGAAAAATCACTGAAACAATCTGCGTTAGTATGTTTTCCCTGTAGAGTGCAGTGGTAATCAAAAGCCTGTTTGTGGTTTGAGAAACCGAAAAGGGCTGCCATGTCATGGTAAGCTGCATCATCTTTTATCTCAGTTTCGTGTTGGTGAAACTGGCACGTGTGGTTCGGCTTTAATCGTTCTATGCTGGTTAAATAGTTTTGAATATCCTGCTGAAAATTTGCTGCCATTACCGAGGGTGAAACCGGCGGGTCACCAACCACCTTTCCGGTAAGGATTGAGATGTCTCGGGTTTCGAAAATTTCATTTAGATAATGGAAATAATTAATGGCATATAAATTATCGTCAGAATTTATCGTGTTTATGCAAAATTCCTGATCGCTGTCGATGAAATAAATTAACGTGTTTTTATTTTTATTCTCCTGAGCAAGTGACTGGCTTAGTTTGAGATATGTGATGTTTCGCATAATGGATGCACCTTTATGTGAAAAATCGGCTGGATCGTTGATGCCTTTTGCATTTGAAATTATTCGAGACAGTTTGTTATTCTTTGTATTAAATTTTTTGACCAGTGCCAGCTGTTCTTTTAGTCCGAAATATTCGGTGTTTATCCCCTGTGCTGTAAGCTCGGTGCAATAATGTTTATGTAGCGTTATATTGTTAAGTTCTCTGGAGTCATCTGCGATTAACAGCGAGATTTTATTAAACTGTTTGTTTTTGTAACCACCATAAGTATAACTTTTACACAGTGTTAGCAGACTGTTCAGGCAGTGTTTTAAATGCTGTGGCCTGTCAGCAACTGGGATAACAATTTTAAAGTTATAGCGGCTGTCAGTAGTTTTTAGTTGGTGCAGCTTCTCCAGCAGTTTGAATGCATCCTGATATTGTTCTATATCTTCCGTTGTGGGATTTTCTTTCCAGATTTTTTGTTCAAGGGTTACTATTGTTTTTTTATAAAGTGTAATCACCCTGTCGATTGCGTTGTCATCGGCAGATTGAGATAACTGTTTAAGAAAGTTTTCCAGTTCATCAGAGTATTCGGAAGATGGTCTGGTTTTTTGCAGTAGTGAAGCGTCTGGTGCGGAAGTCATTGCGGCTTGTTATCGTCTTGAAGAGTAATTGGGGAAAGCATTTTTATCAATGATGATTTCGATAAGATTGATGCCGGATGCAAAGTTGGTATTATTGAACAGTACTTCAATGTTCCCTTCTGATTTTATTAATATGTGATTAATGCCAAACGATTCAGCCAGCTTGCTGTAGTCAGGGTTGTTGAAGTCGCAATCAATGAAACGATTGTCATAACTTTGCACCTGGTTCTTTCTTATCAACCCCATGCTGCTGTTATTAAATAGAATAATGTTTAATGGTATTTCATAATTAACTGCTGTCATTATTTCCATGCAGCACATTTGAAAGCCGCCGTCACCAATAATCGCAAACATAGTTGTCTGCTCAGAAAATTGTGCGCCAATAGCGGCGGGAATGGCGTGTCCTAAGGATGAAATCCCCGAGTTTGGATAGAACCTGTTTTTTGTCGATACCCGCAGCAGATTTTGTGCAAATATGATGTTGTCATCAAAAATCGTAATGCCTTCCGGAAAATGACTATTCATTTTTTCAAAAAAGTGCTTCACTAATGAGAACTTGGCCTGGAAGATTGCATTGCCTTCATTACTGGTTTTTATTTCAAAATCATCTTTATAGTCGCTGATGTTTTCCAGTTGTTTTTTATCGATGGGTTGCTTTTTTAGTTTCTGTATTACGCTAGACAGTGTTTGTTTGATATCTGCATGAATAGTGAGGTCGGCCTGAAATACTTTATTCAGTTGTTCACTATTGATATCAACTTGCACAACATTTTTATTTGCCAGTAATTTATCATTCCATAAATAACTGGTGCGTTCATTAAAGCTGGCACCTAAAATCACTACCAGGTCTGCTTTGTTAATGATGTAGTCGTAAGCATAACCGCTGGAAGTGACACCTAAGGAACCCAGTGACAGTTCAGCATTTTCATTGATTGTACCTTTGCCCTTAAGGCTAGAGGTAACGGGGATGTTAAGTGACAGGCTTAATTCGCTGACTAAAGACTGGGCACCTGATTTGATACAACCATAACCGGACACAATAACGGGATGTTTGCTACGCACAAGCAAGTCAACAAAATGATCAACTTGATGTGTTGAGCCGGCATTGCCCTGCATAGCATTTATCGCAGTTACAGATGGCTTTTTACCGGTAATAATATTGTTAAGTATGTCGAGTTCGACCATTTCTTTTTGAACGTTAAATGGCAGGCTGAGTAATACTGGGCCAGAATTATCAGCGAATAAAATTTTTGCAGCCTGATTAAGTACGTTTTCCAGATAATCGGTGCGCTCAATCACCCGGTTATAAAGGGTGATGCTGTCAAACAAAGCGCACTGGTTAATGCTACCGCCTTCACCTGAGCTTTCCTGCAAGCCGCCTTTGCCGAAGATATAAGTCGGCGTTTCACCGGTGATAATAAGGATGGGCTGTTTGTCGGCATAAGCATTAGCAATACCGGTGACCAGGTTAGTCGCACCTGGGCCTGCGGTGGTGATGCAGGCAGAAATTTTTCCTGAGGCGCGGGCATAACCACAGGCCATGAAAGCGGCACCCTGTTCATGCTTGGCGAGCACAGACTGAATGGGTGAGTCGTACAGCTTGTCGTAAACGGGTAATATATGAGCGCCGGGCATGCCAAAAATGGTGTCTATGCCCAGGTGTTCCATATATTTTACAATTATTTCACTTACTTGAACTTTCATATACTTGTCTTAAAATCAGATAGTTAGCTGATTCTTCATGCTTATTTACCACTTGATTAGTCGCAAAGTAATTAGCAATATCATCAAATGGCGAATTTTACCATTAGATAGACTGACTATCTCCCTAAGATTTTTGAGATATTTTGACAGGTAATTTTTGAGGGCTGCGGGAATGACGGCAAAAGTCTTAACTTACTGGTATTGGGGCTGGGAGCCGATATATCTGCAATGGCCTGGTTTACTCAAATTGCCGAATAACACCCGTGACAACACCCAGTACTTCGACTTCTTCATTTTTAAGAAGAATGGCCTCCATGTCAGGGTTTGCAGGTTGCAGTCGGATGCCGTCAGCTTCGATATAAAACTTTTTTAGAGTAACCCGCTCATTATTAATAAGCGCAACCACCGACTGACCATTTTCTGCAGAAATTCTTTTCTCAATAATAACGATATCGCCATCCTGAATGTTGTCGTCAATCATTGAATGCCCTGATACTTTTAATGCATAGGTATCTTTGCGCACCATGTTGGCTGGCACTTTGATCTGCTCATTATCTTCAACACGCTCAATGGGTTTGCCGGCAGTGATTTTGCCAAGCAGTGGTATTTCTATGAATGTGGTTAATTCTTCTTCGTATGCCATGCCAATAGATTCAAATTCTGCAGGCCATACAGGGCGTTGATTTTTGGGCAGTAGTAGAGAAATATTGTTCATTTTATTATTTTTATTATTATTGTGACGGTATAAAGCTAAAGTGTATAAAGCTAAAGTGTATAAAGTTAAAGCATAGCTTACATTGAGAAAAAGTTATACTTGTAATTACTGTGGGTCAGATTTATATTGTTTGTTAACTGATGGGCAAATGCCGTAGTCTATCGTAGTCGTAGTCGTAGGGTGGATAAGTGAAACGCATCCACCTTTCATCGTAATGTCTCGGTGGATGCGTTTCACTTATCCACCCTACCGTAGCTACGAAACCCGTCACACCAAAATTAACAGACTACTAGCAACTTTTTAAAGAGGTGTATAATGTTTTTATCATCGTTTAGTCCTGATGCGGGGAAGCTGATTCTCAGAATAACTGTTGGCGGGTTAATGTTATTTCACGGGGTGGCTAAAATCATGCACCCGGCATCACTGGATTTTATTAGTGGCATGTTAACGGCAAATGGCCTGCCTGTAGTTTTAACCTACGCTGTGTATATTGGCGAAGTGCTTGCGCCGTTGATGGTGATAGTGGGGTATCAGGCGAGGATAGGGGCTTTGTTAATTGCTATTAATATGCTATTTGCCCTGTTTTTGGCACATACAGGCGACCTCTTCAGTTTAACGGAACATGGTGGTTCTGCCATTGAGTTGCAGTTGTTTTATCTGCTTTCAGCAGTAGCGGTGGTCTTCTTAGGCAGTGGTCGACTGGCGTTTAAGCAAGATTAAAGCACTGGATTAAAACACAGGATTAAAACAGCAGCACTGATGGCGAATAGTTTCTCACCCCAATCTACGTGCTGGCGTTGGGGCATGGTTTTTCTAACCAATTCGTAATTCCTCCATAAAATAACAAACACAATCCTGTCGTATGGCTTTCTCCTGGCTGGTAAACATGGCTAATGTAATTGCTTTTTTAAATAAAAGTTTATTGTCGCGGCGTTCGATATATTCTTCTGTTATATCTTCGTGACTTTCACTGTTTACTACAATCAGTTTTTCTTTGTTTGAATTGACTGAAGCAAATTCAGTGCCCGGCTGGATCTGATGAAAGTTTTTTTCTTCTAACTGTGTGTTAAGTACTACATCATCAATGCTGTGACCTATGCTTATTGTTTTTGGAATGGTGACGCGAGCAATGGTGTGATAAAGCATAAGGTTATTACTGTTATGCGAAGATAAGTTATCCAGTTTTAAAATGGTTTCCAGGTAGGAAAAGGCATGATCCTCGCCGGATTTATCACTTGCCTGACCACACTCAAGCACAACGGAAGGGCAAAAATCTGAAAACGCGGATGATTGTACGCCTTTAGGGTCAGTGAAATAAACAGCGATATCGCTGAACTTTGAAGCCAGCACCAGTCCATGAGGATTGAGTATATTGATGCAGCCATAATGTGGGTTTTTTCCGGTATTGTTGTGAATGTCGATGCTGGCGAATGGTTTTTTTTTCTCCATAATATGAGTTACGGTTTGCATCATATCTTTTTCAACAGAATCGCTGTGATGGCTGCCTGGCCAGATGCGGTTGTAATCATCCTGGCTATCTAAGCGTCGCTGGTTTTCATTGGCTGCTGTGATATTGCCGATAAAAATAGAAATCGACCGGGGTAATGGGGTGTTCTGGTATTTTTTTAACAAACGTTGAATTGCGTAAAAACCGGTTGTTTCGTTACCGTGTAATAATGTACAGATAAATAAGGGTTGTTTGTTGATGCCGTTTAGATGGAAAAGAGTCGGTGTGCCAAGAATATCGACCAGTTCATCTGCTTTTGCATAGAGCAGTTCTTCGGGTATGTGACTCATTTCATTTAACATGCTTTTTAATCCTGATTTTTTAAGGCCTGGATTCAGCCAATAAGTGCATCACTACTGCTTTCAAAATCCCATTCATGGACAGGCTGCCCCGACATCTGGTTTTTTAGATAGCTTAAGGTAAGTTCAGTTCGGTTGTCCTGATGGGTATTAAGAAAATTTAGTTGCCACTGACTGCCGGTTTTATTTTGTTCAACACGTTGTTGAATAACGCCAAGGTAACGCTGGCTGTCTTGCTGATTAATGCCTAGTTTGTATAAACCCGTTTCAGCTTCTACCAGTAATTTATCCAGAATTATTTTTTGCAGGGTCTCAGTTTTTTTACCGAGCCAGAGTGTTTTATGTTTTAGCCCAAGTTGTGCCGCACGGTAGAAGTTATTTTTTGCCTCAGCAAATGACATAGTGAATTCAGCAGGCGTTTCAATGCTTGCATAGTAATGTACCAGGCCGTAATAAAACGCGATGTTGGCTATATTATCAATCGTGCTTGGCGCAGTTGCACAGACCCGATGCTCAATGCGTAAGTGTGGCGTGCCATCCTCGTCAAAACCGATTAATGGACGATTCCAGCGCCAGATAGTGCCGTTGTGCAAACGCAGATATTTAACATTGTTTTTAGCCGTTTGATAATGCACCGGTAGCAATACCGGGAAGTGCTCAAGGTTTTCCTGAAAGCATTCATACAGTGATTCACGAACATAATCCGAACCGAAGCTGACGCGTTGCATCGGGCCAGAAGCCGCGCCGCCGTATCCGCCAGTGGATACTGCCTGTTCAAAAACCGGTATGCGGGTTTCCTGCCATAAACGCCGGCCGAATAAACAGGGTGAATTCGTGCTTATGGCAACCATCGGCGCTGAGAGCAGAATGGATGCATTATAGTAACGTGCAGCAATATCCTGTGGTACCTGTATATGAATCTGCAATGAGGTGGCAGCCGCTTCCAGCATGACATCTTTATGGCTTAGCTGTAAATGCTGCTCGCCATTGATGTTTAAATCAATTTCAACTCCCTTGCGATGGCTGAGAATTTGTTCATTGAGTGCCTTGTAACGATTAAGCAGTGATATATTGTGTAGCGTGAGATCGCTGTCCTCCAGGGTTGGCAGGATACCGATGCCAAGAATATTTGCATCCAGTGAGGCAGCCGTGTTCGAACACTGCTGCCATAGTTTGTTTAGTTCGCTTTCAAAGGTGGATAAAACATTGCAGGATAATGGTTCTGGTTCTACATTCAGCTCAATATTAAATTTAGCCAGTTCCGGGCTTAATAAGGCATTGTTTGCTTGTTCAAGAAAGCGTTCATTGATAGGTACAGGTTTGCCGGTTTGATTAATTAACCAGGCTTCCAGTTCATAACCCGCAGTTAAATCGGCAGAAGAAAACTGTCGATTATCAAACCAGCTTTTCAGTAAGGCGGTTTCTTCTTTAAGATGCGCAGTAAA
Source organism: uncultured Thiotrichaceae bacterium (assembly GCA_964421315.1). Classification (GTDB taxonomy): domain Bacteria; phylum Pseudomonadota; class Gammaproteobacteria; order SZUA-229; family SZUA-229. The sequence continues at coordinate 8,347 of CAYQXD010000022.1, forward strand.
TTGCTGGTAGTCCGATTTATTAAAACGACTGTATTGTATTTCTTCGCCCATAAGGCAAGTTTATTCTAAAAGAGATCTTTGCGCGATACTCACAGTCGCGCACCGAGGAAAGGGGCGTATATGCACAGAAGTATCGATCAAAGATCAATACGGTAAGCCGCATGACAGGCAACACAATTTTTCATTAAGGTCGATAGTTGCTCTAAAGTATGGTCGCGATCGCCAAGATCATCTGCATCCATTGCCAGCTGATCAAATCTTGCATGAGTATCACCACCTAACTTTTTGAATTGCAGTGGAAGTTTTCCAACCAGAGTTCCGGGCGTTCCGAGCTGTGCGGCTTTGCCTGACTTTCTCGCATGCTCTGCAACAAGTTCCATATTGTTCACAGATATACCCTGATTAATTTTTTGAATGCTGCTTAAAAACGCTCTCATTTCTGTCAGTACAAAATTTCTTTCACTTTCATTTAACAGTATGGTTGTGCGTCCATCAGTGTTTTCTGTGGTACCACCTTGCAGGATAAATTTATAAAATCCAGCTGCAATGATAGATATAAGTATTACAGTAATTATTAAATATTTTTTATTCATGGTTGTTTTTATATAATTTAATGTGGCAATAATAAGGGATAATTTATAACTTACTCAGCAAGTAGTCAAAATAGAGGGTAACTGTTCCATCCTTTGGTCCGTAAACGCCACATCCATGTGGCACTATACAGATTGCCTCTGAAAATTGTCAGATTAAGGCAAAATCGCACCGCCTTCCTGGCTCCTTGCGCCAAAATGTAAACATGGCCGTCCATCCATAGACATAATTGTGAGCTTACAAGTGTAAGTGTCCATTTTTTAACGCAGATGACGTGCATGGATGCACTAATTTCGCAAGCGCATGGAGCGCAGGAGCGATCTGGCGGTTTTCAGGGGTTAGCTGAGTAGTTACGATAATTTTTCCAGTTCTTCACTGCTGTCAAGCCAGTCAAGTTCGTTAGCTTCATGTGTTTTATCTAATTTGGTTTTTTCTAAAAGTAGCTTTTGAAGTTTTTGTTTGTTTTGTTCAGTGTAAATATCACTGCCAGATAATTGCTGATTTATTGTCGTTAGTTTATCAGATATTTTGTGCATTTCATCTTCAAGTTGTTTGATTTTTTTTCTTAACGGCAGCGTTTTTTTCCTTTGTTCAGCCTGCAACTGTTTTCTTTCTTTGTTGGTGAGACCCTGGTTATCGATATTGTTGTTAGATGCACTCTGTGACAGGCTAGTTGTTGTGTTTAAGAGAGCAGTTTTATGCTCACTTAACCATTTCGGGTAGTCGTCCAGGCTGAGAGGGAATTCGCTAACGCTTTGCTGGCTGACTAAAAGTAACTGGTCGCAGGTTGAATTAAGCAGGTGTCTGTCGTGAGAGACGATAACCATGGCACCAGAAAATGCCTGTAATGCTTCGGCCAGGGCTTCGCGCATTTCAAGATCAAGATGGTTGGTGGGTTCATCGAGTAACAGCAGGTTGGGTCTCTGGTAAATAATCATCGCCAGTACCAGGCGGGATTTTTCGCCACCGGAAAAGTTTTGTATTTTTGTCAAAGCCATGTCATTGGAAAAACCAAAAGAGCCAAGAAAGTTTCTTAGATCCGCTTCGCGAGATTTGCCATCAATTTGTTGCAGGTGTTCAACCGGGGAATGTTCATTTTGTAACTGTTCTAACTGATGCTGGGCGAAGTAGCCAATTTTGGTTTCTTTGGCCAGGTGATATTCACCACCCTGTATTTTAAGCTGGTTAGCCAGTACCTTGATGAAGGTTGATTTGCCTGCACCATTGGGGCCGAGTAAGCCGATTCGGTCGCCCGGTAATAATTGAAAATCAATATTTTTTAATATGCAGTTGTTGCCATAACCGGCATTGATATGCTCCATGTGCAATAGGCTGTTCGGAATTTTTTCAGGTTCAAATAAAGAAAAATGAAAAGGCGAATCGACGTGTGCGGGGGCGATGGTTTGCATGCGCTCCAGCGCTTTTAGCCGGCTTTGCGCCTGTTTGGCTTTGGTGGCTTTGGCGCGAAAGCGTGTTATATAAGACTCGATGTGTTTTATATTACGCTGCTGTTTTATATATTGTGATTGCTGATTGGCTAAACGTTCTGCACGTATGTGTTCGAAAGCAGTATAGTTGCCGGTATAAAGCTGTATTGATTGTTGCTCAAGATGAGCGATATGGGTGCAGATGTTATTTAAAAAATCACGGTCATGAGAAATAAGTAACAGCGTGCCACGATAAGCTCGAAGCCAGGATTCGAGCCAGATGATGGTGTCTAAATCGAGATGATTGGTGGGTTCGTCCAGCAGTAATAAATCGGAACGGCACATTAAGGCCTGGCCAAGGTTAAGCCGCATGCGCCAGCCACCGGAAAATTCATTGATGCTGCGTGTTTCATCACCAGCGATAAAACCCAGGCCGGAAAGTAACTGGCTGGCACGTGCATTTGCGCTATAGCCGTCTATATTGTCAAGTTGCGTATGCAGTGTTGCCAGTAACATGCCATCATTATTTTGTTCAGCTTCTATAAGCTTATGTTGTATCTGACGTAGCTCAATATCACCGTCGAGTACAAAATCAATAGCGCTTTGTTTGCCATCAGGAGTTTCCTGGGCAACGTGTGCGATGACCCAGTGATCGGGGTAGAGGCAGTCGCCGCTATCGGCATGAAGCTGTTTTAGGATCAATGAAAAAAGGCTGGATTTTCCGGTGCCATTAGCACCGGTGAGGCCGACCTTTTGTGTAGGATGGATTTGAAAGTTGGTTTTTTCAAACAGCAGTTTAACACCACGTCTGACGCTTAAATTAATTGCCTGTAACATGGTTGGGCATTGTAACGTAAACGCAGATAAATCATAGGCATTGATATCATATGCAAGCTGTTACCGATACCCTATTAATCATTGCATAAGTATTAGCAGTGTGTGCTTTTTAAACTGTCGGTAGCATGGATGCTACCGTCAAGCCTATAGGGATATATTTACGGCGTGTTTCAAAAGTACACACTGCGAATACTTATGCAACGCTTTATATAACTAAGCAGAGTTTTCAGCGGGTTGTTAAGTTTTCCTCTTCCCCTGTAATACTCGAATCATTTTCATTTACCCGATGAATACCAAATACCACAGTAGGTGGGATGCCCATTTCTAAATCCAGTTCATTGACACGATAGTTGCAGCCCCTGTCCTGAAGAATTTTGTTTACCTTTTCCTGCTTAATAACCGCCTTAATAATGATGTCTGCGATTAGTTCATCACTGCTGAACTCAACGGCTTTGTCCGTCACTTTTACTGAAAGTTCTCTTGCTTTGTCCAGTATTCCCATGAAGTTTTACTCATTTTTAAAATAAGCCGTTGTGGCTTAATTAACAGCCTGTTAAAACTTTAAGTAAGCGCCAGCAAAAACACCATCAAAATCTAAGTTTGCATCGGTGTTCGAAATATCATCAAACTCAAAATTCTGTTTACGATAACCGGCCTCAAAGCCAACAAAAAATTCTGTGGTGTAAGCGATTTTTGCGGTAAAGTCAGAAACACTGCTGCCATCAAAAGCCATATAACTTAACTCGCCACTAATAACTAAATCTGGCCAGGGTGAAGCGCCAACCAGGGCGTACAACATCGGTACGGTTTCATTGATTGAGTCTGTTGTTGTGCTGCTGCCACCGAAACCATCATCACCCGTAATGGTGTAGTCAACTTTTAAATTTCGGATAGTCAGACCGAGATCCAGGCTGACAACATTGTCCAGCACTTCGTAATAGGCAATTAAATCGGTGGTTTCAATGGATACATCGTTGTTCACATTACCTGTGAAGGTTTGACCATCGAAGGTGAAAATGGTTGTTCCATTTCCAGCGTGATCCATACTGGTATGGATAAAACGAAAATTTGGAATTAGTGGTACAAAGTGCTCAAAAGTGGCAAAGAAGTACCCTTGTGATTCGCTGTCCCAGAATAAGTTGTTTTCTACGTCAACGGTGCCAGGATCGGTGGTTTTCTGAATATTACCGCTGGGTGATTCATTCCAGGTGCCACCACCAATGGATAGTGACAGGGTGTCGGCCTGGGCTGACAAAGGCATCAATAATGCAGTAAGGCATACGAATTGTTTTAATTTCATAATAAATCGTTTTTGTAGAGATAAAAGGTTTGTTTGATTTTTGATATTTAAGGAGGCATATAAGGATGCTCCTGAGGTGATGAATAGTAGTATAGTTAATAAAGCAGGATGTGAGAGGTATTATCGTTTTTTGCAGAAAAATTTACGCTCTGCTTCTTCTGTTTTATAAATACGGTACATTACCCGGCTTTACGCCCTTCTTCTTTGTCTCGCTTTTGATTTAATCGCCGCCATATCTAATTCCCCAGCATCACCACTATCGAAGCCTTTTGTAATGGCATCTTGTAAAGTCTTCAGCTTTTCGGTGCGTTGTTGATCTTTACGGATCAAATCACGCACATAATCACTGTTATTGGTGTACTGCCCGCATTCAGTGCGTGTTTCTACCCAGTCACGCATCTGGTCAGGCAGTGAAATATTCATTGTTGCCATGGCTGAGTCCTCTTGTTTTTACCAGTTCATAATGGCAAACTTTGTCAATCTGAAAAATTTTTAAAAAAGAACAGAAAACCACACCAACCCAGCGATAATAAAAGCCAGAAACACCGCTGCCGAACCCATATCTTTAGCGCGCCCTGATAATGGGTGGTGTTCATCACCAAAACGATCAACCACTGCTTCCAGTGCTGAATTAAGTATTTCAATTAGTAATATAAAAACCAGGCTGGCAATTAAAATAGCTTTGTCAGTATAACTGGCACCGTAATATAAGGCCACGGGTGTCAGCACTAACACTAATCCAAGTTCCTGCCGAAAAGCAGCTTCATGCTGATAAGCAGCTTTAAAACCCAGCCATGAATAGCCAGCAGCATTTATAATACGTGTAATTCCTGTTGCGTCTGTTTTTGCCATGTTGAAGTTTTTCCGATGAATGCTGTATTAATGTAAATACCTGGTGGTTTACGAGTATAGATAAGTTGTTGATATTAGAACAGACTTTTTAATGGTTGTAAGGTTTTTATTGTAAACCTGTGTTTTTTAAGAATTTTATTTTAGTGTGATTTTGTCGACTTTTCGACATTCTTTAATATACTTATGGTGGGTCAGGAGACTGTCTGAGAGCAGTAGCATAGGGATGTGCTGTTTACGGACCAAAGGATGGAAAAATGCCTTTACCCCGCATTTTGTGCTCATTCTTGTCAAATGGCACAATTATTCTCCCCAAATGAACAAAAAATCTAACTAAAAAACTTTTTCCTTGCTACGGCCTCTGCTCCTGTTTCTGGGCAGCATCCTGGCTAAATGGTGTGCAACTCTTAAAGTACAAAACTGGATAGTGATTATGCTGAGTAAACCAATAACTTTATTTATAACAATTAATTTCCCGGATAATTGTTTTTTAAAGCCGAGCCTGGTTTTGGTGATTTTTTTCCTGAGTTTTTTGTTTACTACTGTACAGGCGGCTGAAGTAACCAAAGAACAGATTAAAGGTCTGGATGAGCAGGTTCAGGATATTAAAAAAGATGTACTGGAGTTAACTTCGGAACTATCACTTTTGGAGGAAAAATTGTTGTTTCCTTCTAATACACAAGTCTCCCTGTTTGTTTCACTTAACGGTGATAATGACTTTGTACTTGATTCAATGCAAATAAAACTCAACAATAAAGTTATTGCGCAACATTTATATACCTACAAAGAAATCGAAGCGTTACGTGCGGGTGGGGTGCAGCGAATTTACACCGGTAATATAAAAACTGGAGATCATGCTCTGGTTGCAAGTTTTATCGGTCGTGCAAAGTCAGGTAATGAATATCAACGAAGTGAAAGTTTTACAGTAACCAAAGCTGTCGGTCCCAAATTTGTAGAAATACAAATTAGCGGCAGCAGTGCTTCTGATCAACAGGTTTCTTTTAAAGACTGGTAATCATGCTGTTGCGTTTTACAACATTATTCTCTGTATTTTTATGCAGCATGTCACTGGCGGTGGCAAGCAGTTTAAAAAATATTGAATTACGAGATTTATATTTTGGCGAAGTGCTTTATTACGCCTATCAGGATTTACACTTTGATGCCTTAGCCCGGCTTGATGCTGAGTTGTCACAGTATTACCAACTGGATGAATCCGAACTTGACCCGTTTCATAAACATTTAGGTCATGCTGAATTTTCTGTGGGTGATATAGAACTCCAGTACCGTATGAATCAACGTGCGGGCAGAGCAATACAGGCAGTGCTTGGTAAAGGCATTGATCTGGCAACACGTAACCAGGCCGCTTTAGCTCTGGCGCGTGTTTTTTATAAAAAAAATGACCCGCAAAGCACCCTGTACGCATTACAGTTAATACGTTATGAGATAGACAAATCCCATAATAAAGAAAAGCATTCGCTTGATATCTTACGTGGAAAAGAGCCGGAAACTTTTAACGCTGATGTGGCTTATTTGCGAGCTTTGGCCAGCATTGATATTGGTCGGTTCGAAACAGCAGTTAACAGCCTGCAGGCATTAAAAAATGAAAAAACCCTACAAGGTTTCGTTTTATATAATCTGGGTATTGCCTTAATACAAAGTGGGCAGGAACAACAAGGGCTTGCTGCATTAGACGAGTTAGGTAGCATGGATCTGAGTGAAGAAGGCCTGCTTGCGCTACATGATAAAACGAATCTAAAACTCGCCTATCGTTATCTTGATAAAGGTAATGCTAAACAGGCACAGAAATATTTTGAACGGGTACGGCTTGCTGGGCCTTATTCAAATCGCGCCTTACTGGGTTCCGGTTGGGTTGCTGTATCACAGGGTCGATATGATAGAGCATTAGTACCCTGGTCATTATTACATAAGCGAGCAGAAACTAATTACTCTGTACAGGAAGTTTTAATGGCAGTGCCATATGCCTATAGCAAGTTAAATGCATATGGTAAAGCAGCCAATTTGTACGACCATGCAATGGATGTATTTGCTGAAGAAGTTAATCGTTTAGATGAGTCAATAACAAACATACGTAAAGGTAAGTTTCTTGCCGCATTGCTTGATGATAATGCTGACAAAGACAAGAATTGGGTAGTCAATTTACGCGCGTTACCCGATGCACCGGAAACACGTTACATACTGGAATTGGTGGCATCGCACGACTTTCAGCAGTCCTACAAAAACTATAAAGATTTGGCAGAGCTGCATCACCATCTTGATAAATGGCTTGCCGATTTAACAGTGTATGAAGAAATGATTGAACTCAGGCGTGCTTATCAGCAGCCGTTATTGCCTGTTGTAGAAAAAGAATTTAAAAAGCTGGATGCAAGAATCAAGCTGCGACTGGAGCAACGCAATAATCTGGCAGGTAAAATAAAAAACATGTTGATATCGCCTCGACCTGAGTATCTGGCGACTTCAGCCGAACGACAGGCATTAGACACGATTACAGCGCTGGAAGAAATTAGCATTGTCAATCCGCAGCTTGTTGATGCCGACATTACGCAACGCATAAAACGTTTGCGTGGTGTGTTGTCATGGCGAGTACAAAGTGAATATGATCAGCGTTTAACCGACGCTTATAATAATTTAGTTTCTTTAGATGAAATAATCAAGAAACTAAAATCCAGGTATAACTCATTTATTCGTACACGTCAGGCAGCAACACAAAGTTATGAAGGTTATACCATTCCCATTCGCCAATTAAGAACACGTTTGTTTGCCGCGCAGAGAAAGCTAAAAGCGGTCATGGCAAAACAGGGGCGTTTGCTTGAAACGATGGCAATTAACGAGCTGGATAGTCGCCGAAAACGTCTGGAGGACTATCAAATTAAAGCCCGTTTTGCTTTGGCTGAAAGTTATGACCGCGCAACAAAAGCACAACTGGATGCAGAAATTACAAAACAACGTCAAAAGCATAGTGATGCACAAAAGGAGAGTATAAGCGAAGAGTCTGTTGTACCGGAAAACGATAATAAGCAAAATCCCACAGCTGATTCTTCAGTAGAAATCACACCAGTGGATAATGCTGCACCACTCAAAGATAAGGCCTTGAGTCCATAATTTCATGCGCATAAATAACATATTAATACTCACGTTTTTTGCGGCGGCTTCACTGCTACTGTCTTCCTGTGCAACAACAAACACTGAAGGCACATTAGCAAGTTTAAATGATATTAAATTTGTAGTGAAAGAAGAAAAAATTGAAAACAGCCTGGAAAAAGCCATGGCGAGTTATGAAGAGTTTCTTAAAGAAACCCCTGAAACAGAAATGACACCGGAAGCACTGCGCCGCCTTGCTGATTTAAAAATTCAGAAAGAGTATGAGGTTGTAGAGCAGGCTCAACAGAAAGCAGACCAGTCATTGCTGCAAAATAATGAATTAGATTCTTTTGATGAACAATCCAATGGTAAGGATGCCGTTGCAGGCAGTGCGTTGCAGGCAACAGATATGCAGGTTCCAGAGACGGCATTTGAGCCTGTAACAACAGATAAAAACAAACAAAGCACAGTTGCAAAAGATAGTTCCATCGCAGATATCAGCGAAGATGAAAAAGCCTTTAGTGAACGTGCCGGTAAAAAAATTGATTTATCACAATCAAACAAAATAGCAGACAGTAAAGCTGTAAACAACACAGATGACCTGCAGGCGGCGGGTGCACAAGAAGCCATTGACCTTTATCAGAGCCTGCTAAAAAAGTACCCCCTGTTTGAACGAAATGACCAGGTGTTGTATCAACTGTCACGCGCCTATGAAGAAACCGGTGAGGTTGACATCGCCATGCTGACGCTTGAGCAGTTAATCGCAAACTACCCGCAATCACGACATAGTGATGAAGCCCAGTTTCGCCGTGCCGAATATTTCTTTACCCGTAAGAAATTTTTAGATGCAGAAGAAGCCTACCGGGATGTGATTAATGCTGGTGAAGGTTCAGCGTTTTATGAATTGGCTCTGTATAAACGCGGCTGGTCTTATTTTAAACAGGAGTTATATGAAGAAGCATTAAAAGATTATATTAAAATGCTGGATTATAAAATTGATCATGGTTATGAGCTGGATAACATCGATAATAAGATTGAGAAAAAACGCATTGATGACACCTATCGGGTTATCAGTTTAAGTTTTTCCTATTTGGGTGGAGCTGAATCAATCGTCGAATTTTTTGATAAACACGGTCACCGTTTTTATGAAGCAAGCATATATAGCCACCTGGGTGAACATTTCTTAAGTAAGCGACGTTATTCCGATGCTGCACAATCCTATCAGGCGTATATCGAACGTAACCCTGTATCCAGAGAATCCCCTTATTTTAATATCCGAATTATCGAAATTTATAAGAAAGGCGGCTTTCCACGTTTAGTTGTTGATGCCAAACGGGCGTTTTCAAAAATCTATAGTTTACAATCAAATTACTGGACATTCTTTGATATTAATGACAATCCTACCGTATTGGCATTTTTAAAATCTAATCTGATTGATCTGGCAAATCATTATCATGCGCTGTATCAGGATAAGCGCCTGCGAAAACAAAAGCAGGAAAATTATAAAGAAGCGATTTACTGGTATCGGGAGTTTTTAGCTTTCTTTGCACAAGAGAAACAAGCGCCAAAACTTAATAATCAGTTAGCAGGCCTGCTGCTTGAGCATAAAGATTATCTACAGGCGGCCAACGAGTATGAACGTACAGCCTACAATTACCCGAAACACGAAGATTCATCCAGCGCGGGTTATGCAGCGGTTTACGCTTACCGTGAATATTTAAAAGTGGTTGATCAATCACAACGAAACAACATTAAACGCGAAATCATCCGTAGCTCAATAAAGTTTGCCGACTATTTTCCAGTACATAAACATGCGGCAATTGTACTGGTTGCCGCCGTTGATGATTTGTATGCGCTGGAAAGTTACAGCCAAGCAATTAAGTATGGTCGCCGAGTCATTAGTAATTACCCAAATGCAGACAAAAAACTTATACGTTCTGCATGGATGGTAGTAGCGCATGCTTCATTTGATATTGCCAGTTATAAAGATGCAGAAAGTGCATATAAAGAAACCTTGTTATTAACCGATAAAAAACACAAAAGTGTTAACGCATTAACAGAAAATCTGGCGGCATCCGTTTATAAACAGGGCGAACAGGCAAGAACACTTGGCGATCATAAAGTTGCGGCTGAGCACTTTTTGCGTGTCGCCATCGTTGCGCCAGATTCAATCATTCGGCCAACTGCTGAGTATGACGCTGCCGCTTCACTGATGCTGTTAAAACAATGGGGTGCAGTTGCCATAGTGCTGGAAGGTTTTAGAAAGCTTTACCCAAATGATAAATTGAATAATGACATAACCAAAAAACTTGCCATAGTTTATAAAGAAGATGGCAAGTATTTAAAATCAGCCGCTGAGTTTGAGCGTATAGAAAAAGAAAATCCACAAGATGATGCACTGCGCCGTGAAGCCATGGGGCAGGCTGCAGAACTTTATATTAAAGCGGATAATAAAAACAAAGCACTGCTGGTTTATAGCAAAACAGTTGATTACTTTCCTGTGCCGATTGAAGATGCAATTGAGACCCGTCAGAAAATGGCAGACATATATCTGGAACAGGGTAAGCGTAAACAATATGTTTATCAATTAAAGCAGATTGTTGCTGGTGACGCAGTGGCGGGCAATGGTAGAACCGACCGCACCCGATTCCTTGCCGCCCACGCTGCGCTGATAATAGCAGAGCCAGAACTTGAAGCATTTAAAAAAGTAAACCTGGTTAAACCGTTTAAAAAGAACCTGAAAATAAAGAAACAGCGCATGCGTAGTGTGATTAACAGTTATACAAAACTGGTTGGGTATCAGGTGGGTGAGGTGACTGCGGCAGCAACTTATTACATAGCCGAGATATATTTTGAATTTAATGTTGCATTGCTAGAATCAGAAAGACCAACAGACTTAAATGCCGAACAACTGGAAGAATACGAGCTGGTGATTGAAGACCAGGCGTACCCGTTTGAAGAAAAAGCCATTAGCGTGCATGAAAAAAATATGGAGTTGCTTGGTGTTGGTATCTATAACCAGTGGATAGATAAGAGCATTGCGAAATTGTCAATGTTGTTGCCGGCACGTTACGGCAAGACAGAAGTGGATAGCAATATTGTTTTATTGATTCAGCCTGTGAAAGTTGAAAAAGCTGTGACTGATTTGAAAAAAGTTGTAAGTAATAAGTTGTAAGTTAAAAGTTAAAAGTTATAAGGCGAATATCAAAATGATCATCTGTCATCTCGACTAGAGGGAAAGATGACACTTTATGATAAGTGATGGCTTGTTTTTATAGATACGAAGGTGATGGTTATGTTGTATAGGGGTTTTGTTTATTTTTTTATGTTTTTTTTGTTCGCCTGTGCAGGTGGTGAAATCAAGCAGGGTGCTGATGTTATTGAGGCAAAAGAAAAAAAACAAACAAGCAGTTATATTGACATTGACTCGGACATTGAATTAGATTTTAAAAAAGCAATAAGTTTGATGCAGCAAGATAATAACGAACAGGCAATCACGATATTAAAAACAGTTATAGAGCGTGAGCAACGCTTGCCTGCGCCCTTTGTTAATATTGCTATTGCTTATAATAAACTGGGAGAATTAAAAGCCGCTGAAGAAAATCTGATAAAAGCCTTAAAGATAGACATTGGGCATGCCGTTGCTAATAACGAGCTAGGTCTGCTTTATCGCAAACAGGGAAGGTTTAATGCGGCACGTACTGCCTATCAAAATGCGATAAATAAACACCCTGATTATTTGCCAGCAAAAAGAAATCTGGGTATTTTGTGTGACCTGTATATACATGACTTTGAGTGTGCCATGGAACAATTTGAAGACTACCTTGATTTGAAACCAGGTGATAAAACAGTAACAATCTGGGTGGCTGATGTGAAACGCAGGTTGAAAAGTAGGGAGTAGTTATAAGTTAAAAGTTAAACGTGGGCATCAAAATGTCCAGCTGTCATCTCGACCAACGGGAGAGATCTTATGCATCGGTGGTACAAGCTCTTTCCCACTGGTCGAGATGACAATGAATTAATAGTTAAAAATTTAAAATGTTTTTTGGTCTGATGATTTATTAAAAGACCCGCAGGTGATGAAATTATGACAATTAAAGCTATACTAAAAGCCATTATGTTTTGCTTAATGCTGCTAACTATAGATGCTATTGCCGAAGAAAAAATAGTAGATGCAGAAGTAAAAGAATTATCGGGCATTTCCATTATCGGCAATAAAGAAGCGCCAAAGTCTCTTTATATTGTTCCCTGGCAAAATTCCGAAGTAGGTGTGGCGACTAGTTTAAATTCCGGCTTGCTGGATGACAGCATGCGGCCGCTGGACAAAGAAGTGTTTTTACGTGAACTTGATTTTTACGAATTAAGTTACGGTATAAAATAGAATTTAACAGACGTGACCTATCAGTTACGATTATTTATTACGATTACTAAGGCGAGGAGTACACGATGGATGCCATCGAGAATATTGTAGGTTTCTTTCAAACAGGTGGTACCTTTATGTACCCGATATTAATTATCTTTGCTTTTGGTACAGCCATCTGTATTGAACGCTATATTAAATTGTCGGGCGTTGGCAGTGTCAACAAAAAGGTCTGGGATAAAGTGCATCCACTAATTAGCTCGGGCGATTTTGAAGGCGCACGAGAATCGATTAGTGAAGATAAATCAGCGATTGCAGATTTATTAAACATGGGGCTGTCAAGGCAGGGGTCGGTGCGACGACGTGATGACATCGAAATCGCCATGGAAGAAAGCATGATGGAGATTATACCTACGCTAGAAAAACGCACCCCCTTCATTGCCCTGTTCGCAAACATCTGCACCCTGCTGGGTCTACTTGGTACTATTATGGGTTTGATTGAAGCCTTTACCGCCGTTGCCAATGCTGACCCTGCCGAAAAAGCAGATATGCTGTCAGCCAGTATTTCAGTAGCGATGAACACCACCGCATTTGGTTTAATGGCTGCCATTCCCCTGTTAATTATTCATGCCACCATCACTTCAAAAACCGTAGAAATTATCGACAGTCTGGAAATGGCATCAGTCAAAACCTTAAATTTAATTGCTGATTTCTCTAAACGTCAGGCAGAGCTGGCTGCGAAACATGGCTAGACGACACCACTATCGGCGCAAGCAACAAGAGCCGGCTGAATTAAACATTACAGCCTTTCTTAACCTGATGGTTGTACTTGTGCCATTCCTGTTGATTACTGCTGTATTTTCCCGTATCACCATTCTGGAATTAAGCCTGCCAACAAGTGCGGATAGCAATGATAACCAAAAACAGCAGTTAACCATTGAAGTCATCATTCGTGAGAAAGGTATCGAAATAGGTAATGGCAAACAGATTCTCAGCCGGTTTCCCTTGCTCAAAGAAGAGGATATTGAGGCAGTGCTAGATGATGCAGGTGCTCGCGATACCACTAAACTCTATAATATGAAGCGGCTAACGGAATTTCTGGTAAAAATAAAAAATCAATACCCGGAAAAAACCGATGCCACAGTATTAATGGAACCCAATATTGAATACCGGATATTGATTCATGTGATGGATGCTGTACGCTCGACCTTCGTTCGTCAACCAGGTGATGAGGGTGAAGCCGATGTGTTGCAGCAGGTGGTTTTGTTTCCTGATATTTCCATAGGAGATGCACCATGAAAAATAATCGACGTATGAAACGCATGTCGCGTGGTGCTAAAAAAACAGGTGCCGGTGCTGGCTTAAACCTGGTTTCATTAATGGATGTGTTTACCATACTGGTATTTTTTCTGCTGGTTAATTCAGCCTCCAGTGATGTCATGGAGCCACCTAAAAATATCAAATTACCGGATTCAACGGTAGAAGCAAAACCACGGGAAACGGTGGTTGTCATGATTACACCCGAGCAAATACTGGTTCAGGGTGAAGTGGTTATCAGTACTCAGGAAGTGATTGATAGTAAAACGGCTGTTATTGACGCAATAAAACAACGTCTAATTTTGCAGAGGAAAAAAATCGTCGGTATTAGCACAAAAACTGTGTCGCAAAGCAAAGAAGTGACCGTGTTGGCGCATCGAACCGTGCCCTTTCATTTAATGAAAAAAGTGATGGCAAGTTGTACCAGTGCCGGTTACGGAAAGATATCTCTGGCCGTTATTCAGAAACCAAAAAGCAAAGGCTGACACTCTTGTGGCAGACGGTATTTCAAAAAAACAGGAAGACATCAATCGTAAAATTGATGATGCCTGCACCCGTCTGGAGAAACTGAAAAGTGAAGATAAAGGTATTGGCGAGGAGTTAAAGCAGCTTGATAGCCAGCGTCAGCGTTTTGCCGTTCTAAGTGAAGTTAGTGACCGCCTGGAAAAACTGGAAAGGCTGGGAGGCGGTGATTTATTCTGGGGCGAAGCTCACAATCACGAAGCGGTTGCTCAAGACCAGAAACGTATCCGAAACTTAATCATTAGTTATGATTCGCGTGTAGCTGAGCTGCTGGCAAAGCAGAATGCACTTGATGACACGTTTGAAAGCCTGTCCGCAAAAATTAACCTTTTAAATGAGGACACAATAAATCTCCAGGAGCGAGAAGAGGCATTCGCGTTAGAATTTATTATTGATCGTAAACCGGCCGCTTTGCCTTATCGCACGATGATAATGCCGTGGAATAAACAGGATGCGGATCAGAAACAGTTCAGAAAAGTCTTATTAATTGTTTTCTTTTTATCCACCTTGCTGGGTGTTTTAATTCCAATGTGGCATATACCTATCCCTGACCGTGTCGAAGTAGTCGAAATCCCCGAACGCCTGGCAAAATTAATGGTGCTTAAAAAAGAGCCACCACCACCGCCACCACCACCTAAAAAAGAAGAAAAACCAGAAGAGATAAAACCCGATAAAAAAGTAGAGAAAAAAGTCGAGCCAAAAGTCGAGAAGCGGGCAGAAAAACCGGTGCCTGAGAAAAAGAAAAAACCAGCTAAAAAAGTGGCGCGCTCAGGTTTAATGGCATTTAAAGATGATTTTGCCGATTTAATTGACGATACACCTGTTGCCAAACTGGGTTCGCAGGCAAAGATCAGCGGCAAAGGCACAAAAGCTAAAAAAACCACCCGCTCCCTGGTTACCGCCAGTGTTGGTACCGCCAGTGGTGGCATTAATACCGCTGCATTAAGCCGTAATGTAGGTGGTAGCGGTGAGAGTATTAGTGGCGTAGAGTTTTCGCGGGTCGAAAGCAGCATCGGCAGCGACTTCTTTGGTGAAGAGCGCCCGCTTAGCGAAGGTCCCGGTCCCTCGCGCACGGATGAAGAAATTCAAATCGTATTCGATAAATACAAAGCTGCACTGTATCGCATCTATAATCGTGAACTACGCAAAAACCCAACATTGCAGGGTAAAATGGTATTGCGATTAACCATCCAGCCGGATGGCAGCGTATCCGCATCAACAGTAGATTCCAGCGATATAGACTCAGACACACTGGGTAAGAAAATTGCAGCCAGAGTAAAAAAATTCAATTTTGGTGTTAAAGAAGGCGTACCAGCAATTACCATTCTTTACCCAATTGACTTTTTGCCGGCAAGCTAAAGTAGCCTCCAAAACCCTTAACTTAGCTTAGTCACTGTTCTCTAATACCGCACCACAGGTGCGTGTGATATTTTATTGCAATTTTTCTGAACTGTTTTTTATAATGAGTGTAAAAAAGCTGTCGAAATTCCGACGTTTTCTGTGCGAAATTCAACATCATTACTATACTCATTGGCATGACTTTGTAAAACAGCACAGCATGTTGCTGATACATATCGTCAGTCCGTATCCGTAGGTTGGGGTTCATAAAAAATATTCACCTCAACCTACATATTACTCAAATGAAACCAAATATAAATCCAGGGGATTTCTGATTAAGTTACAGAGCTATCCCAGGGTAATTTCACGAATGATATTTGGTGTTGTCTGTTGTTTGGTAATAGGAAATTAATCGCTGGTTCTGGTTTGTTTGCAAAAGTTTTTTTTGCGGCTTGTGTTTTTCTGTGTGCGACGGGTAATGCGCTTGCTGATTTAGCAATTACCAAAACCATTGACGCTGCAACGACTCAACCCGCAGCTGAAAACGCTTTCATTTTTTACAATATAGAAGTAACCAATACCGGCCCAGGTTCACTATCTGACGTTGTTATTGACGATGTGCCAGGGGTAGACCTGGACTCTAGCGTGGTATTTCTAAATGCACCATTAGGCGGTAGTGAAACAGGCACAAATCAGTACACCATCCCAAATATGGCAGCGGGTCAGTCAGCGATATTAAATATTCGGGCAACGGTTAATGGAACCAGAACTTGTCCGATTATAGAAAATAGCGCCAATGTGAGAGAGGATAGTGCCACATTTTCAGCTAATGCTGCTGCGCCAGACATTGAATACGATTTTCAGTTAACCAGCGGTCCGACATCCAATGTTATCTCACATCTGGCGACCAGTTTTTGCGAATTTTGTGATACTGGTGAAGTTCATATCCGAATAACTAACCCGACTACAGCTACTTTAGAAAATATTACTCTGGTTGAAAATTTACAGGCACTAGGGTTAAGTTATATTGCCGATTCAACCACCTTGAATGGGTTATCTATTACTGATCCAGCAATAACAGGCGGTGGCGCGATATTAACATGGGTGTCAACGCAAATTAGTGATTTGGCTGCTGGTAACACGCATGATATCCGCTTCCGCGTAAGCACTTATGGCGAGTCCTCGCTACTGACTAATGCGAGCAGAAATATTATTGCCAGCGCTACATTTAATACGCCCTGTACCGGGGTGCAAACAGTCAATACCGGTCAGTTTGAATTGCCATTACTAGAACCATTACCAGAGATTACCAAGCTGGGGCGTAATGTTGATGGCGGGCAAAATTCCGGTAACTATACCCCTGTGGTATTTGGTCAGGAATTTGATGACATTATCTGGCGTGTAGATGTGGAAAACACAGGTTTGGCCGGTTTGCAGGATCTGTTAATTGCTGACACCGTTGGCGGTAATTTTGTGGTTAATTATATTTGTCCAACGGAAGCGGCAG
>CAYQXD010000023.1:0-25129 GCA_964421315.1 uncultured Thiotrichaceae bacterium
CAAGACTGGGTGTTATTGCATGGCATAAAAAAGCAGTGAATAGTGAATAGTGAATTTTAAAATTATCCACCAGGTACAACAATGTTTTTTTCTTTTTCTTTTTAACTATTCACTATTCACTATTCACTATTAACCGCTCTATTCAAGCTCTTCCCAACGAGAATAACAATGTGACAGGCTAGTTTCGGCTTCAATCAACTGCTGCTGTATTTTCTGAATTTCATCTTTTCCCTGCTGGTAAAATTCACTATCTGCCATTTTATTTTGCAGCGCCTCAACCTGCTGCTCAAAATTTTCTATCTGTGCTGGCAGGGAATCCAGTTCTCGTTGATCTTTATAACTAAGTTTTTTAACATTATTCTGCTTCTTGTTTTCAGACACTTGCTGAGTTGCTGACTTTTTTGTCGCTATAGCCGCTTTCGCTTCGCTGCTCCTGAGCTGTGCTTTTTCTGTAGCATAATTAAGCCAGTCCGCATAACCACCGACATATTCATTGACCTTTGCATCGCCCTCAAAAACCAGGGTGCTGGTGACAACATTATTTACAAATTCTCTATCATGGCTCACCACCAGCACCGTGCCTTTGTATTCCATTACCAGCTCTTCAAGCAGCTCTAATGTTTCAATATCCAGGTCATTGGTCGGTTCGTCTAACACCAAAATATTTGACGGTTTTGAGAACAGTTTTGCCAGCAACAGGCGGTTGCGCTCACCACCGGACAACATGCTTACCGGCGAACGCGCGCGCTCAGGGGCGAACAGAAAATCCTGTAAATAACCGATTACGTGTTTTCGATTGCCATTAATTTCAACAAACTCTCTGCCCTGCGACAGGTTATCAATCACACTGGCATTTTCATTCAGTTGCGCGCGAAACTGGTCAAAATAGGCTACCTCAAGTTTTGTTCCGATTTTAATGCTACCCGAAGTGGGTTTGAGATCACCCAGCAACAATCGCAGCAAAGTTGTTTTGCCTGCACCATTGGGGCCTATGATGCCTATTTTGTCACCGCGTAATATAGTCGTGGTAAGCCCACTTATTAACGGCTTGCCGTCATAATCAAAACTCACGTTTTCAGCTTCAGTCACCAGTTTGCCCGAACGCTCTGCTGATGCCGCCTGCATGGTAACTTTACCAACCTGATTGCGCCGTGCACTGCGTTCACTACGCATTTTTTCCAATGCCCGCACCCTGCCTTCATTACGGGTACGACGGGCTTTTATACCCTGCCTTATCCACACTTCTTCCTGTGCCAGTTTTTTATCAAAATGCGCGTTAGTAACTTCTTCGGCATGTAAGGCTTCGGCTTTGCGGCGCAGATAGGTATCGTAATTGCCTGGATAACTGGTCAGGCAACCGCGATCCAACTCAATGATTCGAGTGGATAATTTACGCATGAAGGAGCGATCATGAGTAATGAACATCAACGCCCCTTTATAATTCAGCAATTGCTGTTCAAGCCATAAAATAGCGTTTAGATCAAGATGGTTGGTAGGCTCATCCAGCAGCAAAATATCGGGTTTAATGACTAACGCTTTCGCCAGCAATACGCGTCGCTTCATACCACCGGAAAGTGAGGCATAACCGGCATCACCATCTAGCTGCATACGACTTAGCACTTCTTCAACCTGCTGATTAAGCTGCCAGGCATTATGAATATCTACCTGATCCTGAGCACGTTGTAGCTCTGCGGTGGCCTGGTCGTTATGGTTTTGGGTAAAATCATGCAGGGCATGGTGGTAATCCTGCAAATACTTTGCATTTTTTCCCAAACCCATAGCAACAACATCAAAAACACTGCCCTGCAAGTCACCTCGTGGCTCCTGATCTAACACCGCAATTTTTAAACTTTGTTTAAGCTCAAGATCACCACTGTCGACTTTAACCTCGCCTGAAATCACTTTCAACAAGGTCGATTTTCCGGTGCCATTGCGACCCAGCAAACAAAGCCGTTCACCGGCATCGATGGAAAGACTGATATTTTCTAAAATGGCAGGACCGCCAAAACTAACCTGTATATTTCGTAAACGTATTAAAGACATGGGAAAATTTTACTGTTAAGAGATATCTGTAAAGGAAAAAATAAAAAAACCAATAAAGTGTCACGCATCATAATCTAGCACCGGCGCTAACCAACGCTCAACCACGTTCAGTTCATCCCCTTTACGTTCGGCGTAGTCTTGCACCTGATCTTTCTGGACTTTTCCGGTGCCGAAATATTTAGCATCTGGGTGTGAAAAATAGAAGCCGGAAACCGCGGCTGTGGGCAACATGGCAAAACTTTCGGTTATAGTAATACCGGCATTTTTATCCGGCTCAATTAATGACCAAAGTGTGGCTTTTTCAGTGTGGTCAGGACAGGCTGGATAACCCGGTGCGGGGCGTATACCCTGGTAGGATTCTGCTATTAATTCATTATTTGAATAGTCTTCATCACTTGCATAAGCCCAGAATTCTTTGCGTACACGTTGATGCATCAACTCGGTAAAGGCTTCGGCTAAGCGGTCGGCCAGGGCTTTTAACAATATGCTGTTGTAGTCGTCATGATCGGCTTCAAAACGCTGCACGTGTTGCTCTATGCCTATGCCTGTGGTGACAGCGAACACACCGATGTAGTCTTTTTTGGCCGAGTCTTTAGGTGCGATAAAATCGGATAAACAACTATTGGGACGATCGATAGGTTTCGCCATTTGCTGGCGCAGGTGATGCAGTACTGTTTTTACCTCAGACCGTTTTTCATTCTGGTAGAGCTCAATATCATCACCCACACTATTAACGGGAAAGAAGCCAATTACCGCACGTGCCTGCAACCATTTTTCATCGACAATCTGTTTCAGCATTTTCAAAGCATCTTCAAATAAAGCAGTGGCCTGTGCGCCGACCACTTCATCTTTGAGGATTTTTGGGTATTTACCCGCCAGTTCCCAGGTATGAAAAAATGGTGTCCAGTCGATGTAACGACTTATTTCTTCTAATGAATAACTGTCGAATGTTTTGATGCCTAAAAATGTTGGTTTAGGTGGTGTGTAGTTTTTCCAGTCACCTTTGTAGGCATTTTCCCGTGCCTGTTGCAAGCTGAATGTCTTTCTTTTTGCGCTGCGTTTTTTGCGTTGTTCACGCATGGTGTGGTATTCATCTTTTAATGCCTGTTTATACGCCTGATGTCGCTCTTTGCTTAATAGCTCACCGGCCACACCCACTGCACGTGAGGCATCAGCCACGTAGATAACGGCATTATCATATTTTGGATCAATTTTTACTGCGGTATGGATACGCGAGGTGGTAGCGCCGCCAATCATCAAGGGTATATTCATGCCAAGGCGCTGCATTTCTGCTGCCATGTGCGCCATTTCATCAAGTGACGGGGTAATTAAACCGGATAGCCCGATAATATCCACCTCATGTTTTTTCGCTTCACTCAAAATAGTTTCTGCTGACACCATAACGCCAATGTCAATCACTTCATAGTTATTACACTGCAATACTACACCGACGATATTTTTGCCGATGTCATGTACATCGCCTTTTACCGTTGCCATTAAAATTTTACCGTTGGTTTTTACCTCACCGCCTTTTTCCGCTTCCAGATACGGCATTAGATACGCCACCGCTTTTTTCATCACACGGGCGGATTTCACTACCTGCGGTAAAAACATTTTGCCTTCACCAAACAGGTCACCCACGGTATTCATGCCGTCCATTAACGGGCCTTCAATAACATGCAGGGTAAGCTCTGCCTGTTGCCTGGCTTCTTCGGTATCCTCCTCGATAAAGTCAGTCAAGCCTTTTACCAGGGCATGTGCCAAACGCTGATTTACCGGTAATTCACGCCATGCCAGGTCTTTTTTGTTTTCTTTGACGCTGCCGTCACCCATGTATTGCGGCGCAATATCCAGCAGGCGGTCGGTGCCGTTTGCATCTTTATTTTGAATGACATCTTCAACCACTTCACGCAAATCTGTCGGCAAATCGTCATACACGGCTAACTGACCCGCGTTGACTATACCCATGTCCATGCCTGCTTTGATGGCGTGATACAAAAATACCGAGTGAATGGCTTCACGTACCGGGTTATTGCCGCGAAACGAGAACGAGACATTGGACACACCGCCGGAAACCATGGCATAGGGCAGCGTCTGTTTTATGGTGCGAGTAGCTTCGATAAAATCGACCGCATAGTTATTGTGCTCTTCTATACCGGTGGCAACGGCAAAAATATTCGGGTCGAAAATAATATCTTCTGGCGGAAAACTAACCACTTCGGTTAACACTTTGTAAGAGCGGGTACAGATTTCAACTTTGCGCTGATAGGTATCCGCCTGCCCGTCTTCATCAAACGCCATAACGATAACCGCCGCACCATATTGGCGCACCAGCCTGGCGTATTTAATGAAATTTTCCTCGCCTTCTTTGAGTGAGATGGAATTGACCACGGCTTTGCCCTGCACACATTGCAGACCAGCTTCAATAATGTCCCATTTTGAGGAATCAATCATCACCGGCACACGTGATATATCCGGCTCGGAAGCAATCAGATTTAAAAACTTGACCATCGCCTCTCTGGATTCCAACATGCCTTCGTCCATGTTGATGTCGATAATCTGCGCGCCGTTATCAACCTGTTCGGCAGCAACACTTAACGCTTCTTCGTATTTGTCTTCTTTTATCAGCCGCTTGAACATGGCTGAGCCGGTCACATTATTACGTTCACCAACATTGACGAACAAAGAATCCTCGCCAATATTGAAAGGCTCTAAACCTGACAGGCGGCATTGCACAGGGATGTCTGGAATAACTCGCGGGCTTTTATCCACAACAATGTCAGCAAAGGCACGGATATGATCCGGCGTAGTACCACAACAACCACCCACTATATTGAGAAAACCACTGTCTGCCCATTCACCAATCGCCTCTGCCATATCGTCTGCATCCAGATCATAACCACCCATTTCGTTGGGTAGTCCGGCGTTAGGGTGCGCTGAAACATAGACTTCGCATATTCGGGAAATTTCCTCTACATACTGGCGCAGGTCATCGGGCCCCAGGGCACAGTTTAAACCGATAGAAATAGGCTCGGCGTGGCGCAATGAGTTATAAAATGCTTCAGTAAGCTGCCCGGTTAAGGTGCGTCCGGACTGGTCTGTTATCGTGCCGGAAATCATTATTGGCAGCTCGATGTTATCTTCTGCAAACACCTGTTTTACCGCAAAGATGGCTGCCTTGGCATTTAAGGTATCAAAAATAGTTTCTATTAAAATGATATCTGCACCGCCTTCGATTAAGGCGCGGGTTGACTCAAAGTAAGACTGCGCCAGTTCGTTAAAGGTAATATTGCGAAAGCTAGGGTCGTTGACATCGGGCGAAATTGAGCAGGTACGGTTGGTTGGACCTAAAACGCCTGCGACATAACGTGGTTTTTCTGCTGTGCTAAATTTATCTGCTGCCCGCCTCGCCAGTGTGGTGGCGGCAACATTAATTTCATAACTGAGGTCTTCCATGTCGTAATCGGCCATGGAAACACGGGTTGAATTGAAGGTATTGGTTTCAAGAATATCGGCACCCGCAGCCAGGTAATCTTGGTGAATACCCTGAATAATTTCAGGCTGGGTAATGCTAAGTAAGTCGTTATTGCCTTTTACATCGCTGTGCCAGTCGGCAAAACGCTGACCACGATAAGCCGCCTCATCAAGTTTGTGACGCTGAATCATGGTGCCCATGGCACCATCAAGCAATAATATGCGTTGCTTTAAAGCCTGATGCAGTTGGCTAATACGTTGTTCTCTATGCGGTACAGAGGTGAATGCCATAATATTGAGTTCTGGATAAAAATTAGCAGAGGATTGTAACATTTATTAGTATTTTGATCTGTCCCCCCATGCTGCTGTGTGCAAAACAGTATCCAACCCCATTTTTGTCATGCAGACCAGGATGACAGCCGATAACCTCCCTATAAAAAAGAAAATAATTTCAGGTTAAACTTATCATTATGAACACGCGTCATTTACAGCTCTATATAACTGCCGAATCGCCCTGCAGTTATTTTGAAAACAGACTAAGCTGCAATTTGGTTCCTGCACCTGAATTACCGCTGAACATGCCTATCTATAATCAGTTAATTCAACACGGCTTTCGCCGCAGCGGCAGACACTGTTACCGCCCACACTGCAAGCAGTGTCAGGCATGTATTGCCTGCCGCCTTGCAGTCAATGATTTTGTTTACAGTCGCTCACAACGACGTTGTTTAAAAACCAATCAGGATTTAACGATCACCTCGGTCAGCGCCGGTTTTAACAAGGAATATTTTGAGTTATACCGCCGTTATCTCAATTCCCGCCATCGCGATGGTTCGATGGCAGATCCTTCTGAATCAGATTTTAAGCAGTTTTTATATAGCAACTGGAGTGACACCCGGTTTCTTGAGCTTCGCCTCAACAAACAACTCATTGCCGTTGCCGTAACCGATATACTCAGTGATGGACTGTCAGCGGTTTACAGCTTTTTTGAACCGGAAATGCAAAACCGTAGCCTTGGCACCTACTGCATACTCAAACAAATTGACTATGCAAAAGAAAGTGGGCAGGCTTATCTCTATTTAGGCTACTGGATCAAAAATCATAATAAGATGCACTACAAAAGCAACTTCAAACCACTGCAGGTATATCTTGATGAGCAGTGGCAGAATAGCAGGCAATAAAAACCCCTTTTTAACGCGTTTTATGCAATCTCTTGTTGTGCTATGATAAATTTATGACGACACAAGAAACTATTACAACTAAACTAAATAACGCCTTTTCACCCGAACACCTGGAAGTGATAAACGAAAGTTTTATGCACAATGTGCCGGAAGGTTCGGAGTCACACTTTAAAATTATTATTGTTTGCGATGATTTTAAAAACAAAATGCTGATCGCACGTCATCGTTTGGTCAACAAGGTGCTGGTCGATGAGCTCAATAAAAAGCAGTCTGAAGGTGGCATTCATGCCCTCGCCTTGCACACTATGACGATGGACGAATGGTTTGATAAAGGTAAAGTGGCTGACTCACCGGAGTGCCTGGGCGGTGGTAAGCAGTGAATAGTGAATTATTTTGTAACTACTCAGCGTAATTTAGGAAAAGGATGCAGGTTATTGATTTTTGTAGGGGTTTAGTCTGTATTTTTAGGGGTTTAGTCTGTAGTCTTTTAGGGGATGGTGCTGTACATTCAGGTCGCACCATAAACCAGCTACAGACTACTGAGTATTCAGAGTCAACCCCTAAAAGACTACAGACTAAACAACCTAATACGCTGATTGTACCCCTAAACAGCTACAGACTATTTACCTAATACGCTGAGTAGTTACATTATTTTTACAGGATACCGTTAGATTATATAGTCTAAAATATAGATGGGTTTAGTTATGATAGATATTCCACCAATAATATTAAATTTTATTTACGTTGTGTTTGGCGGCATATTAACACTGGTTTTTATGAAGTTCAGTTGCAGTATGTTTAACAGAATGGTAAATTTTAATATCAGCGATGAACTTGGCAAAGGTAACATCGCTGTAGGTTTGATGGTGATGGGCATATTTATTGGTGTCGGCATATCACTGGGACTGGTGATTGGCCTTGGTCTTAGTTGACCTGTGGCTTAGCTAAGCCAGATCCTGGCTAACACCAACACCATGCATTTTCAGCACTTCATCTATGCCGCAATATTCGTATTCCTGCTCAGCACACAAAGCGCCGTTGCACGCTTCATTGACCACCCTGTCCACTCCAACCAGTGGACAGACAAATACGACCGCTATTTTAAAAAATACAGTAAACGTTATTTTGGCCCTTTATTTGACTGGCACTGGTTTAAAGCACAGGCTATTGCCGAATCCACATTAAATAATGATGCCATAAGCCCTGTCGGTGCTCGTGGAGTGATGCAAATCATGCCCAGCACGTTCAACGATATAATCAAAAAAAACCCGCACTTTAGCCAGCTGGATTTGCCAAAATGGAATATTGCCGCGGGCATATACTACAACCGAACAATATATAGAAAAATTAAAAACAGCTCGGCACAAGACAAACTCTATCTGACCTTCGCCAGTTATAATGCCGGTTATGGACGCATTCTCAATGCAGCAAAACGCACCGGAAAAAAACAAAAAGACTGGAATAAAATTAAAAAGTATCTACCTAAAGAAACCCGTGGTTATGTCAGACGCATAAGAAAATTAATGGGCGAGAGTTAAATAAACAATAGTTATCTATATAATCTTGCATTTCATCTGTCAGACATGGAATAGCAGGTTTCGACACACTTAGCAGACACTACAATCCTCATGCTCAGCCATATGATCAGAGTGTCTAACAATATGATATTTACGCATCTTCTCTGCAAGAGTGGTACGACGAAGGCCAAGTGTTTTAGCCGCTTGCGCAATGATGCCATCATTATTATTTAAAGCATCCTGTATGATTTTTATTTCTATATTGGAAATATATGCTTTGAGATCAAATCCTTCCACAGGGAAATTAATTTGGGGCGCATCAATGGTTGTCGGCACATTACAAATAGCCTGAACACTCCTTTCATCCAGATCTTTTAACTCCAGACCTTTATTTCCAGATAATGCATTTACTTTTATTTTTGCAGGCAAATCACTTTCACCAACAACACCGTGCGGGTGCGTAATCGACATTCTTTCAATAAGATTAGCCAATTCTCGAACATTGCCTGGCCAGTCATATTTTGACATGACAATAATTGCATCTTGTGTAAAACGAACTGTATTCTGTTTCGTACGCTCAAGCCTTAATATTAGCTCTTTAGTCAACAAGGGCAAGTCTTCAATACGCTGGCGCAGTGCTGGTAGCTGAATAGGAAAAACATCTAACCTGAAATATAGGTCTTCACGAAACTTTCCCTGTTTAACCATTTCTTCAAGATTACGGTTAGTCGCAGCAATGATTCTGACATCTGCATGAATAGTCGTGTTACCACCCACTCGTTCAAACACACGCTCTTCAAGCACTCTAAGCAGTTTTACCTGCATTGCCATAGTCATCTCACCAATTTCATCAAGAAAAAGCGACCCTCCTTCAGCCATTGAAAAACGACCCTGGCGAGAAGTAATAGCACCCGTGAACGCGCCTTTCTCGTGACCAAATAATTCAGATTCAAGAAGATCTGGTGGAATAGCACCGCAGTTTACCGGCACAAAATTTTTGCCGTTTCGATTAGAAAAATAATGAATGTTTCGAGCAACAACTTCTTTCCCTGTACCGGATTCACCTAGAATCAAAACATTTGCATTACTTGTTGCAACCTGTTTTATTTCATGCTGAATATCTTGCATGGCCCGACTTTTACCAACCAGGCTTCTGAATAGTTTATTGTTACTGTTTTGTGTCACTACTGAACCACTTGTTTCCACCTTAACAATCCTCTTACATGCTCACTTTTGAATATTACTAACTGATACTTTATAACCGGGTATTTTATAAACGAATCACATTCAGCTTTCTAATCAATACGAAATGCCTTGTGACGTTTTATTTACTATAGTAGCGCCACTGACAAAAAATTGGCGATGTTAGACTGCTTTAAAATGTAAAGATATGTAATTTACAGAGACAAAAAAATACGTAACTACTCAGCGTATTCTGTATCCTTTTAATTCTTTAGGGCATCTCTAATAATTCTGTTTGAGCAGATTTGTACTTGAGAGGCTCAAGAACAAGGCGAAGATCGCAACAAATAGTGAGCTATTTGTAAGATCTTCAACGAAGTTATTGAGTCTCTCAAGTGCGAAAATGCCAATCATGAATTTTTAGAGATGCCCTTTAGTCCGGAAAATACTTTAGTCTCAGGATGAAAGGCATACCAGGCAAACCAGTAACTCTGTACTATTGGAACAATATTACCCTCTGCATCAGATATGTAACCTGACTGTTCCTTTTTATTCCAGTGGATAGTAAATGGTTTGCCATTGACTAAATCAACAAAGCTTTCTTTATCCTGTTTATTGAGCTCGAAAACGGATAAGCCTTATAAACTTTTTCTGTAACAAAGCCTAATACTTTTTCTTTCGGGTGATATTTTTTTGGCGCCTTATTAAACACCGGAAAATATAAATGACGTGACTGCTGATAACCGCTATAGGGGTCACGGTCATAACTGCGCCGGTAACCCGTGTTTTCTGACAACACTAGCGTCGAAGGATGGAACTGTTTCCAGTCTGCCCAGGTGGTGTGTCTCACCGGCAACATTTTCAAAACTGTGCCTTTGTATTTACCGGTTACCGCCTTTGATAATAATTGCGACCACAATGATTCAGTTTCACGGTCATACAGCAGCACATCACTGTTATACAGAAGCCCTGAAACACCAAAGCTGAGAACCTGCCCATTAATATGGCTATCAAACGCCATACCGCTACCACACAGAGGACAGTAGGTTATGGTAAAAAATACGTCACCGATCGAATCGTTAACGATTTCATGCCAGTTAAGAATGCTGATCGGATAAGCTTTGGAAAAACCATCTATGGTAATACCCAACACCCTGTCTTCATCCTCTATAAAACCCGCATCACGTGCCTTTATGAATTCAGGTTTATCAATTGAGGGAATGCCATCTTTGTCGGGCCCACCTGAAAAAATCTGGGCAGGTGGGATAAGCGCATGATCAAGTACAAAACCGTTTATTTCCATAGCATTGGCCGCCGATGGCAATTGCAGGGTAAAAGCCAGCAGTCCGGTTTTAATGTAATTAATCAGCGTTGCTTTTAGCATAAAAGTGAGACCGCCACTGCATAAGCATGTTTCCTTATCTGGCTTACCTAATGATTCATTAACTTATGAGAGACCTTTACACGAAAGGGATAAACTCGATATTTCTGTCATCTCGACCAGAGGGAGAGATCTTAAACCTCGGTAGAACAAGATCTCTCCCTCTGGTCGAGATGACACTAAACCGATATATGTTGCGTACAAAGGGCTCTCAAAATTGAAACCCTTATCCAATTCAAATTTACCTTTGGTGATAACGACATAGGTTATAATTTCCCATGAGCAAACAAACAAAAAGGGTTGTCATATATAATGAACCAGAGCATTAAAAATGGTTTTCACAGGAAAATAAATGGCGTTACCAACGTCTATTACGAAGGTTACTGGATAAAATGCTACCCACCGCCTGTGGACAACCTCTCAGCAAAGAAGAATCTAATCCATTCATTGACGCGCCGCTTGTTCAACCATATGGAGCACGGCATCAATATCCCGGGAAGGTTGCTCGATACTGTTCGCGCAGCTTACGAAGCTGAACACGACCCCAAAAAAAAGCGTGTAAAGGGAGCCATGCTCGCCGGTGCCCTGTTTAACCGTGCCGCCGACATTTTCACCCATCTTGTCGATCTGGAAGCCAGTGGCGTTGAGATACTGCCTGAGAACGACCTGATGCACACATGTGGCCTATGTCTTCGCGAGGCACTGGAATTTGGCAAACTGGTTAAACACCGTAATGGTGATGAAGGGATTGATGAACTCTGGGGCGAACCCTTTAAGGCTTTCATTATGTCAATTGAGGACTTTTACGAAAGCCGTTACATCAAGATCGCAATGACCATGAAAAATATTGACCAGGCGGCTACTTATATGTCCAATTGTGTTAAGAGTGACCCACGTTTCACCGGGCTTTCTCAGTTGATTCTGGACTATGCAAAAGCAGCCCGACAAAAGTGTGAAACATTACGCACGGACGATAACATCTTCGATGTCTGGTCAGATTTTGTGGTTGCCGGTGAAGAGGTAACAAATTTCAAACCTGACCTCAATACTACCCCTGATAGTACCCCACTACTTGAGGTTTTAGATGTTCAGCAGATGCTTAAGGCAGGTGTCCGGCTAATCGCTTTTATCACCCGAGCCCGTACCCCAATGCTTAAAAGCACCGAAAACTATTTGAGCGAATGTGAGCGCTACAAGGCACGAGTATGCCCGCTCAACAATGTAACACAGACATAAGGACATCTCTATCTATTACCAGTAAACATCAGCCATACCTTCACCGGCCAAAACTCAATCTCTCTGTTTTTTTGGAAGTTTCGCTATTATTCCAGTACAATGAGTCTTACTGTTCCTGCCATCATAAGAAAAAAATACACAAATGAGCAAACTAAAAACTGCCGTTATTGGTGTTGGTTATCTGGGAAAATTCCACGCTGACAAATATGCCGCCCTGAATAACAATGAACTAATTGCGGTCGTCGATGTAGATATTGATGCTGCACAGGTCATTGCCGATAAACACGGTGTCAAAGCACTGAGCGACTACAAAAGCCTGCTGGGCAAGGTAGACGCTGTCAGTATTGCCGCCCCAACTACTTTGCATTACAAAATCGCACGCGACTTTCTTGAGCATAACGCCCATGTGTTAATTGAAAAACCGATAACCGTTACGGTTTCTGAAGCTGATAAGCTGATCGAACTTGCCCAGTCAAACAATCTGCTGATTCAAGTTGGCCATCTGGAACGCTTCAACTCTGCCCTGCTTGGCCTCGACGATAGTCTAAACAATAGGCCTGGGCAACCAAAATTCATCGAATCACACAGACTATCACCCTTTAACCCACGTGCAACTGACGTGAACGTAGTGCTTGACCTGATGATTCACGACATCGACATTATTCTTGATATTGTTAAATCAGACATCAAGGAGATGCGTGTATCAGGCATCAAGGTACTGACCCAGAGTACTGACATCGCTAATGCACGGTTAGAATTTGAAAACGGCTGTGTAGCCAATGTAACGGCGAGCCGTGTTAGCGCTAAAACAGAGCGTAAAATGCGATTTTTTCAAAACAACGCCTATATTTCTGTCGATTTCCATAACCATGTTCTGAAAATCTATAAAAAAGGCGACAGGGAAATGTACCCTGGCATACCGGAGATTGTTGGCGAAGAATCAACATTTGATAACAATGATGCGCTAAATTTGGAAATTACCGCTTTTCTCGACTCCATCCAGAACGGTACGCCAGTGATTGTTGACGGCAAGAGTGGTCGCCGCGCACTTGATGCTGCCATCAGGATTTCAACACTACTTGTTTAAGTTGTAAGTCGTAAGTCGTAAGTTGTTAGCAACTTACGACTTACGACTTACGACTTATAACTTACAACTAAAAATTATGAACATACCAATGGTTGACCTCAAAGCTCAATACCTTTCACTTAAAGACGATATTGACCAGGCACTGATTGATGCATTGTCGGCCACGCAATTTATTCTCGGGCCAAATGTGCAGGCCTTTGAACAGGAGACTGCCGACTACCTTGGTGTCAAACATGCAGTAAGTGTTGCCTCTGGCACCGATGCCCTGCACCTGGCGCTGGTTGCTGCTGGTATCGGTGAAGGCGACGAAGTCATCACCACAGCCTTTACCTTTATTGCCACTGCCGAAGCCATTTCTTATGTTGGCGCGACACCGGTGTTTGTTGATATAGACCCAAAAACCTTTAACATTGATCTCGACCAGGTTGAGCAGGCAATAACAAAAAAAACCAGAGCCGTTATTCCTGTGCACCTGTTTGGACAGCCGGTCAACATGCCTGCATTAACAAAACTGTGTGATGATAAAAACCTGTTGATTGTTGAAGATTGCGCACAGTCCTTCGGCGCACACATCGACAATAAAATGACCGGCAGTTTCGGTGATTTTGGCGCTTTCAGTTTTTTCCCCAGTAAAAATCTCGGCTGTTTTGGTGATGGCGGTTTGATCACCACCAATGATGAACAATGCGCAAACGAGCTGAAAGTATTGCGTAACCACGGCAGCCGCGAACGATATCACCACAATGTAATCGGCTATAACAGCCGGCTGGACGAACTGCAGGCCGTCATTTTACGCATCAAACTAAAACACATAAACGATTACAATGCGAACCGCCGCCGAGTGGCGCACCGTTATTCAAACGCCCTCAAAGATACCAGCATTCACACTCCCTTTGAAGATAAAACCGGACTGCATGTTTACCATCAATATACGCTGTTGTCTGAAAACCGTGATCACATTATGAAAGCCTTGCAGGATAACAGTATTGCCTGCGCGGTGTATTACCCCATCCCTCTGCACCGGCAGGATGTATACATGAAAAGCTACCAGGACATCAAGCTTCCGGTTACAGACTCCGTTGCCAGTAACTGCTTCTCGCTTCCCGTTTATCCGGAACTGGAGGATGAAAAAATTGATGTCATCACCGGCATCATCAAGGATGCCTTGTAATAGCACAGGCATACCCTTGTTGTTATATAAAAGGACGGCAGGTGATATTTCAACAAATCTAGACAAAAATTGACTTTGTCATCTCTCCTTAGGGTCAAGATGACATGAATAAAAAATATGTTTCGTACAAGGCCGCTACAAATTTATTCGTTAATTTGATGAAATAGTACTTTCTAATAATGGGTTATAAACCCAAACAGTACGGTCCCGAACAGACTCATCAAAACCATCGTTATACAGAATCGCTACCTGACTCCATTTGCCCTGTTTATGCATTTCCAGAACACTTTGGCCTTTCATTAATTGCACAACAATTTTACTTTCGACAGAGGGGGCGTTTCTTGCGTTAAGTTTACGCGCCTTGACCAGACGCACCTGACCAAACAATAAACCATGATCGTATATGATTGAATGCATACGCCCACGTATTTCTTTATCATTGCGCATCATCATCGATTGTAAAAGAGTGATGGCATCTTCATGCCCTTCCCTTGCTGCCAACAGATAATATTCTATGGCTTTTTTTGAGTCTTTAGGCACCTTGCCTTCACCCAGGCTGTATAACATACCAATTGAAAAACTGGCATCGGTATGCCCCTGCCCGGACGCTTTGTTCCACCATTGTAGTGCCTGCTGATCATTCACCCGCAAACCATAACCATTCAGATACATCCAGCCGATATTGTATTGCGCGTCTGCATGACCATCATTGGCAAGCGGTAACATGACACAGTATGCCTTTGCAAAGTCACCGACTCGCATTGCAGTAACGGCATCTTCTAAATCATCTGAGGCTGCGTTATTAGCAAATGAAACGAAAGTGACAAACAAGAAATGAATGGTTAAAAGTTTATTTTTCATATATTTTATTTATTGCTTTTTTTATAACGCACTAATCGAATGGCTAATATTACGATAAGAAAACTGTGCCAGAACAAATCAAATATATCAATGGGTTTTATTAACTCTCCATTCATTAACATACGTAATTTTTCCTGCAAATGAGGTTCTGGAACAAAGGGGGCCAAGACCATAAATATAGTTATTATAACTAACAGCAATACCGGAATATCATCAATAAATTTAAGCATGGATTTAATCATAAGCATGTCTCATTAAAATAGTTTTTTAAGTACTCATCAAAACTGATCTTGTCTTCACTTTCGATAATCGATTGTTTGGCTAGTGATTCACCCGTCATGTCTTCAAAAAACTTAACTTTGTCTTCAGACAGAGGATGATTTTTATAATACTGGTTATGGTGTTTGGACATGCGTTGTGCATGATGAAAGAAACCTTCATCGTGTTCTCTCATTTCAGCCAGCATTCTGGCAGAAGGTGTTAAATCAGGATCAAAAACACTGGCAATTTGCGACTTCACACTGGAAAAATAATTCTCGCAGTGATTAGCCCGGTCAAGTAATCTCGCCACGTCAGTCATTTTATGGCACAACTCGCCTGCCCAGTCCTGCAGGCTGATTTTTTCACCGCTGCGATTTAAATTTACCTGCTGTGAATTAACACGCAGCAAATCCAGACCAGGCTCTCGCCCCTGATGTGCAACCAGTAATAAATTCTCATCGATGGCGGCAATTTCACTCTGGCTTAAAACCGGGCTGGATTGCAACAAACAAAACAGCATGAACACTTCAAGAAAATACAACTGTTCTGAGTTTATACCATGCGGATCAAAAGCATTTACATCCAGTGAACGCAGTTCCACATAAGCAACGCCCCGTTTTTTTAGTGCTGCTGAAGGTTTTTCATCACCTTGCACAATCTGTTTGGGTCTAACCGTACTGTAATATTCATTTTCTATTTGCAGAATATTTGCATTAAGCTGCTGATATTCACCGCCTACTTTAACCCCTATTTCTTCATAACCTTTATAGGGCGTGCTAATGGCACATTGCATACTTTCAATATAAGCATCGAGTGAATCGTAACAGGCTTTTATGCCTGCTAATTCTTCTTTATTGTTCTGATAGCCAATATCACCCAGGCGCAAAGAAGTGGCATAAGTCTGATAATAAGTATTATCATTGAATGGCTGCAAAATAGTACGCTTGCCGCTTAAAAACGATTTACAAACCGCCGGCGATGCACCAAATAAATAAGGTACTAACCAGCCGTAACGCAATAAATTTCGTATCAAACCCATATATTGATCTGAGACGAATGTTTGTAAATTATCGGCCTGGAAGTTATCAGTATGGTTTATTAGCTGTTGATAGCGTGACCAGAACACATCTGAAAAGGAATAATTAAAATGCACACCGGCAATGACCTGCATAGCACGACCATAACGCAAACCCAGGCCACGACGATAAGCCGTTTTCATCTGCGCTGCGTTCGATGAGCCATATCTGGCTAACGGGATACTGGTCTCACCAGCAACCACACAGGGCATGCTGGTTGCCCAAAGAATCTCATTATCCAGATGACGATAAACAAAAGTCTGAATATCATCTAGTGATTGAATCACCTCGGCGACTGAATTGCAGGGCGGTGTTACCAGCTCAGTTAAAGCTTCGGAAAAATCCGTGGTAATTTGCGGATGCGTTAATGCGCTGCCCCAGGCAGAAGGATGCGGTGCCTGAGAAATACTACCCTCAGGACATACCCGTAAACTTTCTTTTTCCAGACCGATTTTTGATGCTGATAAGGCATCGAAAATATCAGAAGTAGATAATAAAGATAAACGTTGTTGGAGCAATCGATATAAAGACACTTGATAATCTTGGTGGTTATTTTGAAGCGTGAATTATACGGCTTAAGTGTACTAGCTCAAACTTTATCTTAGTGTTTTTTCCAGGTAAGGATGCAGGTTATTGATTTATCCATTTGGGATTTGGTAAAAAAACTGCATTCTCTTAGAAATACCAGGCGAGTTGAGCAAACAGATTGAATTCTGTACTGAGTTGTTTACCTGTTACACCCGAATCAATACCACCGTATTCTGTATCTGATGCACCGACAGGCAGACTTACAGCGGCCAATAGCTGCCAGTCCTGTTTCAGGTTGTAGGTACTGACAAGTTGCGCTAAAAATGAACTGTCACTGGCATTAATGAAAACATTGGGTGTTAGTATCCACAGCGGTGTTATTTCTACCATGACAGATGCCACAACATAGTGCCGGCCGAGGGTGAACAGTTCGCCTCGAATAATGCGCTCGGTTAAATCCGGATTATTGGCAAGTGCCGCAGGGCTGTATTCGCCATTGCTTTGACCAAAACCATTGTAAAAATACTCAAAAACACCACTGATATTGTGCCCCCAGGCAATCCATGAATAGCTCAGACTGGTCACCAGGCTAGTGATTTTCTCGGTTTGAGTGTTAGTCAGTGTTATATCACCACGCCAGATGGCACCGCCAATATCAGCGATACCACCAATACCAAAAATAGTATCATCATAATGCTCAGCAATCAGCAAATCGTATTCATTGTTACCGACAAAACCATGGTATTTGGTGGCGACCGAATCAACATCACTGCTGACATCACCATTGCTATCGCGCCGAATGACCCAGACTATCTGCAGATCATTACCACTTTGCTGTAAATATTGCCCATACAGCATATCGTCACCGGTTTTGTATTCTTTATCGACCGCTGCAGGGTCGAACGGATTAAAAAAATCCAGCGGTGTATAGACAAGGCCATTCCCCCAGCTAACTGCCTGACGGCCAAAACGACCAACGGCATTTTCACTAGTTACATCGACATACAAACGGTCGAGGCGATGGGCGAGGATATTGTTGCGGCCCTGTGAAATAATGCGCGCCAGATCAAACAGCCGGTTGTTATCATCTGGCACCGGGTTTGGAATTATTATCGCACCGGGTAAACTGTTAGCCAGGGTAATACTGTCGCCACGCAGCGCCACCAGCTGATAATCAACCACCAGTGAAACTTTATCTGTTCGCCAGTCAAACTTCAGGCGCAGATCAGCATTATGGTCGATTGCTGGCGTCTCGACGAAATCAAGAAACAGGCTATTTTCAGGAAAAGTGTTGAGCAAGAACAGATATTTTGCATGTCCACCATTAAATTTCGCAGGGCCTGCTACAGTGGGCGTAATTAGAGCGCATGAAAGTATGCAGCTTGTTGTTAACGAAATGATGTAACGAAACATTATTTACTGCTTTTCATCACTGATGATTTTACCATCTTCCATCTTAATCAAACGTTTTGCATATTTCATTATACGCACGTCGTGGGTGGCAATGACAAAGGTAATATTATGATGCTGATTAAGCGCAACAAACAAATCCATCAGCTGACCGGAGGTAACGGTGTCCAGGTTGGCGGTAGGCTCATCTGCCAGTACCAGCGTAGGCTGACTGACGATGGCTCGTGCCACTGCGACACGCTGTTGCTGTCCACCAGAGAGATGTGCAGGATACCGGTCTTCCATACCTTCGAGACCGACTTCTTTAAGAATTTTATGTGAACGTAATGAACGTTGCTCTGCTGACATGCCGCTTATCTGCATAACAAACTCAACATTTTCACGTGCGGTTAATACCGGTATAAGGTTGTAAGACTGAAATACGAAGCCGATATTGTTCAGCCGCATATCAGCCAGTGAACCTTTGCCAAGTGTATCTATGCGCACCTCACCAATAGTAATTTGACCACTGTCCGGTGTATCGAGACCACCCATGGCATTAAGCAATGTGGTTTTACCCGAACCGGATGGACCGGACAGGCAGACAAAATCACCTTTTTCAATGGTAATGGAAACATTGTCCAGCCCGATAATGGTTTCATCACCTTGCTGGAAAGTTTTGCACAGGTCTTTGCAGACGATTGAGGTCATGGTGTGATGCCAGATTTATTGAGAAGTTACTCTTTACCTAATGCCTCAACCGGATCAAAACTGGCAGCATGCCATGCAGGTAAAATGCTGGCCAGCAGACCGAGAGAAATGACAATGGCATTGGCCAACAGTATGTCGTTTAATTTCAGTGCTGGATATAACATGCTGCTAACCCCCATCATCTCCATACCTTCGGCAACAGCCGATATATCAATGCCGTCCTGTAGTGGAATAATCGTGCCGATGGCGAAGGCATTACCAAGCAGTAAGCCGATAAATAGCAGAAAAAATGATTCTATTAAAATCTGATACAGGATTAAACCGGGTCGCATGCCCAACGCCTGCATCAGGCCAATTTCACGGATGCGTTCAAACACTGCCATCATTAGCGTATTGACCAGACCAAATGACAGTGCTAAAAAAATCACAATTATCCAGATCAGTACAAAACCATCCATCGTCACCAGCATAGTACTCAGGTAAGTATCGATTTCATACCACGGCAGGGTTTGCAACTTTTCTCCCGCAGCTTCTTTAATCACTAAATACCAGTCTTCAACATGTCGATAGTCTTCGCCAGTGATCGCTATTTCCGATACCTTATCGCCAAGTTCGAGCAGTTTCTGCACCGTACCAAGACCGGCATACACATACACCTCTTCCAGGCTTGCCATCCTGGCTTTATAGATACCGACGATACGAAAGCCGCGGTCAACGATATTATTTTCCGGGTCCTGACTCATAATGACAATACGTTTGCCAGGGCGGGTCTCAAGCCGTTCAGCCATTTTAGCCCCGATAATTATGCCACTGTCATACCTGTCTTTCAGGAAACGACCTTTGATAATGCTATCCAGGTCAAAACCAAGCTGCACTTCACTAATCGGTTCTACGCCAAGCAGGGTAACACCACGACTGTCACGTTCACTTGATATTACTGCGGGCACGCGTATGCGGTTTGTCCAGGCTTTTACTTCGGGTATCTGCAGTGCCTTTAATAATTTTTCTCCCGGTGTTGCAATACTATTATTGATGCCCGGGTCATCGCGGTAATCCGGGTGATGAATCTGTACTTCACCCGGTAGATTGCGAATACCATTAAGCAACATGTCATCGACCATGCCGCGCATCAGCGCAATCATAAAAATCATTGCCCATACACCAATGGTTATTGCTGACAGCATAATTAGTGTACGGCGATTATTGCGCCACAGGTTCCGCCATGCCAGAACCAGTATCATCTTAAAAGGCATCAGGTTTTGTTTCACTACCGTCATACCGCCCTCATCGCGCTAACAGGATGCAGGTAAAACAATCTCAATGCCGGATAAATTGATGCCAACATACTAAAGACAAACACGAATCCAGGCCCCAGAAAAACAGATAAAAGTGACAGCCTGGGGTAGATCCGGTCAGGCAGATTAAAACGACTAGCCATCTCTTCCATGCCGGGATAGGAAAAACCAACAATATTTAAATAATAAACAAGCACAGCACCCAGTCCTGCGCCAATGGCAAGTCCAAGACTGGACATGATAAATGTTTCAATGAAAACCAGTACGCCAAGTCGAACAGGTTTGAGGCCAAGCGCCATCATAATGCCGAACTCACGGGTGCGTTCCAGTACCGACATCAGTTGCGTATTCAACACACTAAATGCAACCAGTACAATGAGTACTGCGTACATAAACCATGCGCTAATCAGATCGGCCTTGATCGCCTGCTGCAAACCAGGTTGCAACTGGTTCCAGTTCAATACCACCAGGTTATTTCGTTCTGCCAGGATAGTATTAACTCTTTGTTGCAGTTCAGGCGCCAGCGATAAGTCATCAGCATTGATAACAATATTATGCCCATGCCCATCCATGCTAAACAGTGTCTGAAAATAAGCCAGAGGCAGCTGTGCTATGGAGCGATCAATATCGGTATTACCCGAATCAAAAATACCGGTAACGATAACAACACCAGCGGCGAATGATCCATCACGACCGCTGCCGAGCAGGGTAAGTTCGTCGCCAATGTTGACTTGCAGATTGCGCGCAAGCACACTGCCTATAACAATTTCTTCTGCATTACTATCGCTGAAATAGCGACCCTTTTTAATCAGACCGGGCAGGTTGGATACCCTGGGTTCATATTGTGGTTCGACACCGATGAGTTGCAGACCGAAGGAACGCTGCTTACTGGACACCATGGCAAAGGCAACGCCGCGTGCGGCAACCGTGTTGCTAGCAAGCTGTTGTCGAATATCGCTGGCTAAAGTAACAATGTTGCCAAAACTGTTGCGTATTTTTTGGTTATCATTGTAACCATCTTGCTGAACCTGCATATGACCGGTATAAGATTTTAGTGTGTTGTCGATCATCATGCGATAACTACCAAACTGCAGTGATATCATGAAAACCAGCAGCAGGTTGGAGAAAATCATTGCGCCAACAGTCAACCAGGTACGGCGTTTATGTCGCCACAGATTACGCCATGCTAAACGCAGTGCGATATTCACTGACGAGGATTTCTCAGATTAGAAAGCGTGAAAAGGCTGTCATGGTGTGATTGATCAAACTGAATATCCTGCACCGATATTTCGGTCCATTGGTCTGGTGTTTCATGCCTGGTCATACGAATAACACTGGCAACGGTACGCCCGCCAAGTTCTTTTATTTCCCGTGTTTTCATGGTTTTTACCAGAATACCATCCTGATCCCAGTATTGATGTTCCAGCAGAATATAATCATCACGTATGATAATAATCTCTTTGCCCCAGACGATGGCCGCATCTTCGTGCGGTATCGATTCGATGACATAAACGCGATACCCCTCTTTATCATGTGTTTCTAACAGCTTATGTTCATACTGATCAAGTATATCGGTGGACTTGCTAACATCCTTATTGGAAAAGTCGCTACCCATCCAACTTTGACTCATCATCGAAGACGGTACTTTGATGATGCGGTTAATCTTAGGTGAAAAAGTCCACATGTTATTGTCTTTGGTCAGGGTAGCGTTGCCCGCATCTTTTTTTGGCAGAGTCACGCGTACCAGCGAAACTTTATCGCCTTTGATCCAGCTACGCATCGACATGCTTCTTTGCCAGTCGGGACGATGGATGGTCATGGTCATTTCTGAATAAGAAGATAAGCCGCGCCAGTGATCCATTGCCTGCTGAATTAAATTACGGGGGTCCGGCGCGGCTGAGTTTGCCAATGATGGAAAAAGACAGGCCAATAAAACAATAAGCAGGTGCTTCATGTGTATTCCTTTAAAATCAGAATCGCGTAAGATTATACGTGTGGAATATGTAACTTCTAAGTAACTTCACTCGGCATCATAACCATTCCGAACTGTTTAGTCGTTGTCGTAGGGTGGATAAGTGAAATGCATCCACATTTCATCGCAATATCCTGGTGGATGCGCTATCGCTTATCCACCCTACCGTAGCATTGAAATCTTCCAGGAGCTCAAGCTTGCATAAGTCACTTGTAGATGGGTGGGTGGCACGCGCTGAGATGCTTCTCAATAAGAACACACTGATATCGTTAGCGAATTTCCTCAATAGAATATTTTTTATCCATCACCATCGGGGTAATTAATGAATACCCCTGTTGCTGCCAGTGGCTAAGTTCTGTAATGGCTGAAGGTGCAACTTCAATAAATTCATAAAAATCTTTATCCAGGTAGCTGTAATCCTCTGCTGCCAGGCCGCACACTCTGAAACGCACACCAAGTGAGGCGTAATAGCGCATGCGTTCAACGGCATCTTTGTATTTGTCATAATTTTTTTTTGCCACAGTAACGATTTCGGTGCCATGAATGATCACCACAATATCCATAAATTCAGGTGCATGATTATACGGTTCTTCACCCAATGGAACCATCAGTGAGCGAATCCAGTACAGTGCTGAGTTGATTTTCTCGGGTTCGTCGAAGTAGAAGTCATAAACCACTTTTTGCTCAGCGTAAGGTGTTTGCACACGTGTTGCGCCATCGGCAAAACATGTAAAGGGTAAAACCAGCAGAAGCAAAGCAATGGTGAATCGCATGTATCCTCCCTGTTTATAACTATAAGTGTAATGATGCGGCGCGTAAAAACAACTAAAACAGGACATGTCATAATAATGCAGGTTTTTCCGGGAAACCTGTGATTCCGCTTATGGGAAAAAACAGCCGTTAAATGGTTTTTGTTTAATAAACGAACTGTAGCTTTTCTTATCTGTCTATTTTTTGTGTAACAGACGTTGATGCTTATAACCTGCAAGGTAACAACGATGATTGACGTACACTTATAAAATATCCGAGTTAAGTAGCTATACTCTATCAAACTAGCCTTTTCTATAGGGAGGAAACACAAATGACGGGGCAGCATAAATTAAGTCTTATAAAAACCGTGTTACCTAAAACACTGCAATACTCTATTTTGCTTTGCTGCTTTTTATCGACAAGCTGGCTACACGCCGAAACCACGTTTACCAAAGTGATTGAGATAACGCTGGGCGACTACCGTTATATGCCCGAAAACATTCAACTGATTATTGACCAGCCGGTGGTTTTACGTCTCATCAATATCGATTCCTTTACCCCGCACAATTTCACCTTACCCGATGCCAGTGACGGGCTAGATGTGGATATTGATATACTGGCGGGCGAATCCGTTGATATCCACCTGATGCCCCTGGTGCCGGGCAGTCACACATTTTATTGCAAAAACAAATTCCTGTTTATGGACAGCCACCGTGAAAAAGGCATGCATGGAACGCTGACGGTTATACCCCATAATCAGGCTAAACAATCAAACCGGCAACCCAACGAACCATAGAATAAATAATAGCAATGGACAAATAATCACCATGCGTATACTGCTGGTTTCTGCTAATCGCGAACACCTGCCAGATCCTATCTTTCCACTCGGACTGGCTTATGTTGCTGCCGCTGTTAAAAACGCGGGCCATGAAATCGCAATTGCCGACCTTTGTTTTGGCCGCCAGCCGCTACAACAATTACAAGCTCAGGTCGCGCGCTTCCGGCCACAGGTTATTGGTCTGTCACTACGCAATGTTGATAACGCAGCCTATCCTCTCACCGTTGATTATCTGGCATTGCACCGTGAAGTTGTTAATGCACTGCACAAAGCCAGCTATGCGCCCGTGGTGCTCGGCGGCTCAGGCTTTTCTATTCTGCCGCCTTAATTTCAGGCGGCCCAATACCAACTGGGGAGTTCCGCGTTCGACTCGCAAAGTGGTTTAATTCTATCTATGTCAAAAGTTTTTTTGCGTTTTTCACAGCTTGTTTTTTCTATTGATAACTATCAAACATCTTCCGCAAAATAATTCCGTAGGCTGAGTTTATCTGCTAAAAACAGCACATCGGTGCTTAGCTGTAATTTTT
Source organism: uncultured Thiotrichaceae bacterium (assembly GCA_964421315.1). Lineage (GTDB taxonomy): Bacteria > Pseudomonadota > Gammaproteobacteria > SZUA-229 > SZUA-229. The sequence goes on from CAYQXD010000023.1 coordinate 24,478, forward strand.
AACTATGAATACCCTAATTTAAAGTATCATTCAACTATGGAATATAAAGACTACTACCAGATTATGGGCGTTAAGCGCGATGCCACGCAAGATGAAATAAAACGCGCCTATCGCAAACTTGCACGTAAATATCATCCCGACGTGAGTAAAGCAGCGGATGCCGAACAACGCTTCAAAGAAGTAGGTGAAGCCTATGAGGTACTCAAAGATCCGGAAAAACGTGCGGCTTACGACCAGTTAGGCGCCAACTGGAAAGCCGGCCAGGACTTCAATGCGCCACCAGACTGGGATGCCGGTTTTGAATTTAGCGGTGGCGGTTTTACTGGCGGTTATGGCGCAGGCGGCGGACAATACCAGCACTTTGATGATGTCGATGTCAGTGCTTACAGTGATTTTTTTGAGAGCCTTTTTGGTCATGGTTTTCAACAGCCAGGTGGTTCTCAGGCTAATCAGCAACGTGATTACCGGCAACAAGCCTATCAACAACAGCGTGGTTTCCAGTCAACGGGTAGCGACCACCATGCCAAAATCCTGATCGATCTGGAAGATGCAATGGCGGGCACCACTCGCTCAATCAGTCTGCGCGTACCCGGAGTTGATGCCAGCGGTCACCTCACCACAAAACAGCGCGTACTTAAAATAAAAATTCCCA
>CAYQXD010000024.1:0-10858 GCA_964421315.1 uncultured Thiotrichaceae bacterium
AGTTTTGCAAACGGTTTTAAGAGGAACTTTGCACCTCTGCATGCACCTCAGGTTTCGCTACCCACGTCGAAGCCATGTCATCCCCGAACTTGGTAAAACTTGAAGCTGGTACTAAAATAGAACGGTCAAGTTCTATGTATATTATACGATATTACATGACTATGTGCTGAAATATATGTTCGATTTTTGAAATATCAAGTTTTTTATGGGGTTGTTCACAGCAATGCTATAGCTCCGATGTTCGTTATTTCATTGCGCTAATACCGTATGTATTGCGTCAGGATAATTGTTCTAACTGGGCGCCAATTAATTTAATGTTATTTTATAAATTGTTTAATTAAGCTTATGATTTTATTTATAAAATTTTATGAAATATTTTTAATTGTAGGATGGGCGGGCTAAGCACGAATTATTCTGACTCGAAATGAGCGCCCCTTTAATTTCCCTTCAGTTAATTTTTTCAGTGCAGGTTTAATTACATTCTGGGTGACTGCGACATAAGCACGATTATCAAAGATATGAATTTTTCCGACCTGTTTTCCGGTGATGCCATTTTTGCCTGTTAGTGCGCCCAGAATATCTCCCGGACGCAGTTTTTGTTTTTTGCCGCCATCAATGAGCAGGGTTGCCATTAAAGGTTTGCCTGCTGGTTGCTCTAATATCTTGAGTGCCGGCAGTGTTTCGCTTTCGATAATTCTGTCTAAATAATCACCCAGTAAGGCGACTTTGTAGTGTTCTTTATCACTGTATAAAGAACAGGCGATGCCTTTACTGCCTGCGCGACCGGTGCGCCCGATACGATGAATATGAACTTCAGTGTCGCGTGCAATGTGGTAGTTGATGACCAGGTTGATGGCGTCAATGTCCAGCCCGCGGGCGGCGACATCGGTAGCAATAAGTACGGAGATACTTTTGTTGGCAAAACGTACCAGTGTTTGATCACGGTCTCTTTGTTCAAGATCACCGTGCAGGGCAAGTGTACTAAAGCCAAAATCAGTAAGATGGTCAGCAACTTGCTGAACTTCACGTTTAGTATTACAAAACACCACGGTGGATTGCGGATTATGTTGCAATAGCAGTAAATGCAGAGCGGTTAACCGTTGTTTTTCATCATTCACCTTATAAAAATGTTGTTTTATGATGCTTTCATCATGGCTGGAAGTGACTTGCACCATTACCGGGTCAAGCATGATCTTTGTGGCGATTGACTTTATCTGGGCGGGGAAGGTGGCACTAAATAGCAGGGTTTGGCGCTGCTGTGGCGTTTGTTCAATGATAGCATCAAGTGCAGATTGAAAGCCCATCTCCAACATGCGGTCGGCTTCATCAAGAACCAGGGTGGTTAAATGATTCAGCTTTAAGGTGGCTTTGCGTATGTGTTCTTCGATGCGCCCCGGGGTGCCGACAATAATGTGAGCGCCGTGTTCCAGTGATCCGATTTGAGGGCCAAAAGGCGTGCCGCCACATAAGGTTAATATCTTAATATTATGGATGGTTCTCGCCAGTTTGCGAATCTCTTTAGCTACCTGGTCGGCAAGCTCCCGAGTAGGGCAAAGTACCAGTGATTGCACGTAAAAACGTTTCACCTCAAGTTGTTGCAGCAAGCCAAGGCCAAACGCAGCCGTTTTTCCAGAGCCGGTTTTACTCTGTGCAATGACATCTTTGCCCGCCAGAATAGGCGGCAGGCCTTGCATCTGTATCGCTGTCATCTTTTCATAACCAAGAGAGGACAGGTTCTTTAGCAAATCGTTGTGCAGTTTAAGCGATGAAAATGTGGTGTCTGTCAAAGTGATAGCCTATTTGTTTGTGGTCAGAGGTGTTTATCAGTGAACGGGATTTTATCAAATTCTGTTTATTTTCTTTGATTTAAGTATACAATGTGCCGGAAATATTTGATTAAATAATTAGTGCCTGAATGACGACACTTTATGACATAGCAAGATTTTGTGAGACTTTTGAAGAGCAGGTCTCTGCAATAGATTATTTAGAACCTGAATCCGTTCCTGAAAAAGAGTGTGGCCATATCCAACTGTATAAAAAATCTCTGGTTATGTCCGCTATTGATACGCTCGCCGGGCTTCGTTTTGTAAAACAAGATTACCCGGAACTTAATAAACAAAATAAAAAACGTTTTGTAAGGTTTATCGCTGAGTTTAGTGAGTGGAAAAACGGTCCATTAATCAGTGTCCCTTATTTGTTTGAACAATTAGCCAGGCGAGATTTAAAAGAAGGTGAACTGTATGCAGCTTTATGCAGCAGACTTTTAAAATATGAGGGAAATGACGAAGGTACAATTCTCCATATTGAAGATGTCGATGTAATGGCGGTAGAATTATTTGAGCTTGCTAAAACTGAATATGAAGAACAACTGATTTTAAAAAGTCAGCATTACTCTTTATTTTATGAATATAGAAACTGCAAGGCGAGCACCTTAAGTGAGTCAGGTGGTGTGATGGAAGCTTTTCAATATGCCCAGCCAAATTATTATTCGGGCCAGCGAAGTGAGTACCATGATTTAGTACAATGGCAGTTGTCTTATCCTTTAGCGCACTTTAATGGTTTATTTAACCGTAGCATGAGGAATATGCGACAATATTTTGTTAAAACAAATATTAATCCGTACTCACTTGTAAGTGAAAGTCGATTGGCAACTGTCAAAAATTAAAATTCTTCGTTCGCTATGATTCAACTGATGTGTCAGGTTGAACAATTGATGGCTTTTCCTGCATAGATGTGTCTATTTGTTCAGGTTCTTTATTGTCAGAATAATCCATCATAATTTCAACGCGTCTGTTTTTAGCACGACCGATGGATGTGTCGTTGGAGTCAACAGGCTGGGTTTCAGCATAGGCAGCAATTTTGAATCTTTTCTCTCGAAGTGCACTGGTCTTTACCAGTTCTTCAATTACACTGACGGCTCTGGATGAGGATAATTCCCAGTTAGAACGAAAACGATTCGTTTTGATAGGGATGTTATCAGTATGTCCAGATACAATAATAACACCATCGAAGCTCCTGAAAACAGCACTTATTTTGTCAACAATATTTTCAAATGGTTTAATAATATCGGCACTTCCTGAAGGGAAAGAACCCTTTTCCCGGACTCTGATAATGATGCCTCTTTCAGTTATTTCAAGATCTACTGCGCCTTCTTCTATTTCTTTAACTAAAGTTTCCTCTAGTCTCCTGTTATCTTGTTTTATGCGTTCTCTTAGTTCAATTTCCTCTTCAGCTAAGATGGTATTGGCATTTTCCTGACCCTGTTTCGATGGATCGGTGAATACCGGATGCAATTTAAGATCGTCCGTAGTGATTTGACGGACTTCGTTAATGGGAGTTCGTTCGGTTTTGCCCGGGCTAAATTCACGGGCAATGATGTTGATGCCGCGAGGTGTTTCTTGCGCTTTGATTTCACGCTGCACGCCAAAAGCATCGCGCATAGAACCAGATAGTTGCTTGTACATTTCTTTATCCAGTTCCGAAAAAGAAAATAGCAAAACAAAAAATGCCAGTAGTAGAGACATTAAATCAGCAAAGGTCATTACCCAGGCAGGCAGGCCAGCATCGGGGCATTTACAATTTGTTTCATGTGTTTTACTCATAATAATCCCTATGCCGCTTCATCCTTTATTTCTTCTTCTTTTTCTTTTTCGTCGCCAGTCAAGTATATACTGAGCAAACTTTCTATCATGCGCGGATTCAAACCTTCCTGGATCGCACTGATGCTTTCCAGAATCATGGATTTCGTTAAGCGTTCTTCATTGCTGCGTAGTGCCAGCTTGTCGGCAATGGGCAGGGCAAAAACCGTAGCGATGACTGCGCCATACAAGGTTGTAAGCAATGCCACTGCCATCGCCGGACCAATGGCTTTGGGGTCGTCCATGTTTGCCATCATTTGCACCAGGCCAATCAAGGTGCCAATCATGCCCATGGCAGGCGCAACATCACCTATCGCTTTAAAAATGCCCAGACCTTTTTCATTGCGCTCAATTGAAAGGCTAATTTCTTTAGAAAGAATTTTGTGAACAAGTTCAGGCGGGTTGCCATCAACCACCATCGTGATGCCTTTGGCAAGAAACTCATTTTTTACTTCAACGTTTTCCAGCCCCAGAAGGCCTTCTTTTCTAGCGACATTGGCTAATTCAACGCTTTGTTCAATAATCTCGCCAGGTTGTTGTACCTTGTGAACAAAGGCTTTGGCGGCAATGCCAAAAGCACCCAGCATTGTACCAAGAGAGTATTTCATAGTGACCACAGCAAAGGTGCCACCAATAACAATCATCAGACCGGGAGGGTTAACAAATGAGCCTAATTCCCCACCCATCATAATGGCTGTAATAATTGAAGCTACAGCAACAACAATACCAATAAGAGTCGCTAAATCCACATTTTTTCCTCAACCTTTAGACTGTTCAAGCTGTAACACAGAAATACAGTTGAAACATTTTAAAAACAATGATGCCTGCTACTAACTAATCGGTTATACGAGCGGAATCTTTAATACGAATACAGGATGTATTTAATAACGAAATATGGAAATAGTCGGGCTCAACAAATAGGTGAGTAAAAGTTTTCATTTTACCTAACCTAATAGTGTTAGGTGTGGAATGACTGGTTTCGACACTTAAGAGAAGTTGGCAGTTTGCGGTTATCAGTTGGCAGTAAAAGCAAAACCAGTGTTTTTGCCAGTCAGATCGCGGCTTTTAAGTGCTTTTGTTTTTAACTGCAAACTGCCAACTGATAACTTCCAACTTCTCTTTATGACCGAACTCAGTCGTTCGCCAGATGAGTATATCTGACGCACTTTTCCAGATTAATTTGTAAAGCTTTGTAAATTTAACAAAAATTCACTATAAAATCATAGTATTAATCTATAATGCGTTGTTATCCGTATCATCCATGATACTCACCCCTCCGGGGCTTACGTGATAATTCCGTCCTTTGGTTCGTAAACGGCGCATCCATGCACCACTACTCGTTCCTGACGATTTATTCGTTACAAATATATAAATTCTGACTTATACTTCATGAAGTGGTGTCCAATTGAAAAAGCAAATCCCCTGCAGAAATTTATTTTCAGGAAAAGGAATTTATGAACAAAGATAAAATATTATTTGTTGATGACGACCTGCGTTTATGCCGACTTGTAAAACGTTACCTTGAAAATCATGATTATGACTTTGTGTCAGCTAACAGTGCTGATGAGGCACATAAAATGTTAATTGATAACGAAGATATATCATTGATATTGCTGGACATCATGCTTCCAGACAGAGATGGATTAACACTGGCACTGGAAATTCGCCATCAATTGAACACGCCGATTATATTTCTTACCGCCAAAGCTGAAATTGATGACAAGGTTAGTGGTCTGGAAGCTGGTGCTGATGATTACATAACCAAGCCATTTGAAGAAAAAGAACTGATTGCCAGGATTCAATCCGTATTACGTCGAACTCAGGCATCACAGTCGCCACAAACAAATAAAACACATGCAAATTTTGCAGGTTGGAGTCTTAACCTTATCAGTCAACAGTTATATTCGCCTGATGGCATTAGCATTGAAATCACCAGCACAGAATACCGCCTGTTATTAGCACTGATTAGCAGGCCTAATGTCACTATTCACCGTGAAGAAATACTAAATATACTTTCAGGTCGAGAATGGTCGCCACTGGACAGGTCGGCTGATATGGCAATTTCAAAGTTACGTAAAAAGCTCACGCATGATTCGCACAAGTCTGCTTTAATTCGAACCATAAGAAATAAAGGTTATCAACTTAGTGCTGAGGTTGAGTTTGTTGAACTGCATTAAATATTCTGTTATAGGTTGTAAGTGTTCAGTTGTCAGTAATTAGTATGATAACTAAACACTAAACACTAAACATTTACAACTTACATAAGTTATCATCTCAGCAAACACCGCAGCTAGCTTGCTCAGAGTATCTATTTATATTGTATTTACGCATTTTTTCTGCAAGTGTGGTACGGCGCAAACCCAATGATTTAGCTGCATGTGCGATAACACCATCGTTTTTATCAAGTGCTTCTTCTATAATTTTTACTTCTACATTGGATATATAAGTTTTAAGATCGAAACCTTCAGCAGGAAAATTAACCTGATGGGGAGCAATGCTACTAAGGTTGCCATAGTCAGATTGAAGCCCGTTGTTATCCAGATTCGGATCATCTATATCCGATAGTTCAATACCTTTGTTTTCTAATGAAATATTTGCGGTTATTCTTGTTGGCAGGTTATTCTCGTTTATCAGTCCATTAGGGTGTTTTATTGACATTCGCTCAATAAGATTGGCTAATTCACGGACATTGCCTGGCCAGTCATATTTAGACATTGCGATAACCGCATTTTTTGTAAAACGAACGGAGTTTTGATTTGCACGTTCCAGTCTTGATATGAGTTCTTTTGTTAATAGTGGCAGGTCATTGATACGATCACGTAGTGCAGGTATCTGGATAGGGAATACGTCTAATCTGAAATATAAATCCTCACGGAAGGTGCCTTTTTTTACCATGTCTTCAAGATTGCGATGTGTAGCAGCAACAATTCGGACATCAGCTTGTATGGTCTGTGTTCCGCCAACACGTTCAAACACACGTTCTTCCAGAACCCGCAGCAGTTTTACCTGCATTGCCTTTGGCATTTCACCAATTTCATCCAGAAAAAGAGTGCCACCTTCAGCCATTGAAAAACGACCCTGACGTGAGGTGATGGCACCGGTGAAAGCACCTTTTTCATGTCCAAATAGTTCAGATTCAAGTAAATCGGGTGGAATAGCACCACAATTTATGGGTACAAAGTTTTTATTGCGACGGCTGGACAGGAAATGAATGTTTCGGGCAACAACTTCTTTGCCGGTGCCTGATTCGCCGAGTATTAGCACATTGGCAGTACTGTTTGCTACCTGTGAAATCTCTAGTTGAACTTTTTTCATTGACTGGCTATTGCCAATCAGGCTCTTAAGTTGTGTTTTGTTTTGTTGCGCTTCATTTTTGACAATAGCTTCCACGTCGGTAACCCTCTGATGCAATCTAGTTGGATTTTCTATTTTGTAGTTGTTTTATGCTAGTGGCTTTTATTGCTAATGTTTGCTGCGCAATAGCTACACGTATTAGTTACAAAATAGAGTTTTATATTTGGTTACATTTCGTTTGGTGTCATTTACAGTTTAATGATAGCGGAATTGACAAAAAAATGGCGGCTCAGAACTGGGTTTAATGTAAAGACATGTAAAGGCGAAAAATAATTAATATATAAAAATCAATAACTTAATAATGTTGTTGTGTAATAAGTCAAAATTATGTCAGTAGTAGGGTGGATAAGCGATAGCGCATCCACCGCATCTTTACCGGCTTTTGTCAATTTATTGGTGGATGCGCTATCGCTTATCCACCTTACTACTGTTGGGCTTCGTTCCTCAGCGCCAACCTACATAAGCCACATTCTTTATTGTATTGTTGTATATATATTAATGTAACTCAGAAATTTTTTATTTATGAATAACTTCTAAGTGCCTGGCTAATCCTTTCGGTTAGCTCATACTTGTTGTAGGGTTTTGGTAACAGTTCAAAATTGTGATTTCTTATGGGTTGTTTGCTGCTGGGTTTATTTTCCATTGCTGTAGTAAGCAGTATTTTAAGCTCAGGATATTTCTTATTTGCCCATGTGGCAAGTTCATGTCCATTCATATCGCCAGGCATTAGCACATCAGTAAACAATAAATCGATATCTTTATTTGTTTCTAACAGCGCCTTTGCTTGTGCAGCATCTTGAGCCTGTAGAATGCTAATGCCTGGTTTGTTTAAACATCGTGCTGCAAACTGCCTTACGTTAGGTTGATCTTCAACAATAAGGATGGTTGCCCTTATATCAAGTAGAGTGGTATCAGGTAGTGTGTTGGCGGTATCTGTTTTAGTCTGCTGCGTTGATAAGTTTTTGACGCAGTTTTCGACGCCGTTTTCGACTATCGGGAATTGCAGATAAATGGTTGATCCTTTTAAGGGTTTACTGTGTATTATCAGTTCTCCGCCGGATTGTTTGATGAATCCATACACCATACTTAAACCCAAACCTGTGCCTGTGCCCGCACTGGTTGTGTAAAAGGGTTCAATCGCACGCTTCAGTACATCCTCATTCATGCCGATACCTTCATCCTTTATAGTTATGCATATACATTTTTCGCCAAGCTCATTGTCGGCATTACGAATGATTTCATGTGAACGCTGTGTTGCCATGATTTGAGCAGTAATGCTTAACTTCCCGCCATCAGGCATGGCATTTCTGGCATTAATGATGATATTTAACAGTGAACTTTCAAATTGTGCTGGATTGACAAGCATATTGGGCAGGTCAGGATGAATAGTTATTAATAATGTTATTGATTCACCAACGGTATTTTTAAATAGCTTATGGAATTTGTTTAAGGTGTTTTCAATATTGACAGAAACGGGTGCGATTGATTTTTTACGTGAAAAGGTTAATAACTGTTTGGTTAGTTCAACACCGTCTATAACGGCTGAGTGAGCATCTTCAATTAGCTCCCGGCACAGGGTACTGATGTGTGTGTTTTCTGCAATGGACTCTTGCAGGAGATCCAGATTGCCCTTGGCGACAGTCATCAAGTTGCCAAAATCATGTGCTACACCGCTGGTTAGTTGGCCGATTGCCTCCATTTTGTGATTATGCACTTCCTGCTCTTTTTGATATTTTGTTTCTATAATCGCATTCCTGGCTTTAATGAGGTATTGAATACGGTAAGGGAAGGTGTCCCAGTTAATGGGTTTGCTGATAAAATCGGTAGCGCCCAGGCCAAAAGCTTTTTCGATGGAAACCGAGTCATCAAGTCCGGTAACCATGACGATGGAAATATCAGTGTCACCATAAAGTTTGCGAATTTCATCGCATACTTCAAAACCATTTATCCCTGGCATGTTCACGTCAAGTAAAACCAGGTCGGGTTGGTGTTGTTTTATACGCTCCAGTGCATCACTTCCATTTATCGCTTCTTCAATTAAATAGTGTTCATCGCTTAAGAAATCCCGCATCAACAGGCGAATAGTGGCATCGTCATCAACGATTAATATATTAGGTTTTATTGATGCATTGTTTTGGTGAGGCATGGTAATTCCTGCAGGGAATCTTAGATTAAATTTAGAGGTTTTCAGATTGTACACAGAATTAACGGGTTAAAACAGCAGTGTGTCTATGGGATGAGTGAGTGTGACAGTGTGGAATCTGTTTCCTTATTTATACTTTTCTGCGATAACAATGCAAACTCAATAAACTCCGACTCAGGCAGAGGACGGCTAATATAATAGCCCTGAGATTCTTCGCAACCCAGGGATTCAAGAAGATTCATATGCTCTATCTTTTCTACACCTTCAGCAATAATACTGAGTTTTAGATTATGCCCCAGTGCGATAATAGAGCGCACGATGGATTTATCGTCAGCATTAGTGTCAACATCCTGTACAAAAGAGCGGTCAATTTTTAATTTGTCGATAGGGAAGTCTTTCAAGTATGCTAGAGATGAATAACCTGTGCCAAAGTCATCAATAGACAGGCTGACACCAATATCTTTAAGTTTATGTAGACTTGTTTTGGTTTGAACACCATTTTCCATAATGCTGCTTTCTGTAAGCTCCAGTGTTAATCTTGCGGCATCTAGCCCTGCATGTTGTAATGCATCACTGACTGTTTGTGGCAGTTTGTTATCTCTGAACTGTTTGGCAGACAGGTTGACGCTAATTTTTAAATGATTTAGCCCCTTTTTATGCCACAGCACACATTGTTTGCATGCTTGCTCAAGCACCCATTTACCGATAGCGATGATTAAACCGCAATCTTCAGCAACCGGAATAAATTTGTCGGGCGAGATGAGTCCCCTGCCTGGGTGATGCCAGCGTATCAGCGCTTCGGCACCGGTAATTTGTTGTGTTTTTATATCAACTATTGGCTGGTAGTGCAGTTCAAACTGGTTCTGCTCAAGCGCACTGCGCAATCCTGTTTCAATAGCCAAACGCTCAATAACAGCAATATTCATCTCGGCTGTATAAAACTGATGGCAATTGCCGCCTTTGCTTTTTGCTTTATGTAATGCCATGTTGGCATTCTGGATCAATGCCATTGCATCATTGCCGTCTTCAGGATAAACGCTGATACCGACACTGATACTGACAACAAGCTGCTGATGTTGGTGAAATGAGATGGATTGATGTAACGATAGGGGTTCAAGTAAATGCTGGTATATGTTTTGTATGCGGGCGAGTATTTCACTGTTCTGCTTAATATTGTGTAACACAATAACAAATTCATCACTGCCCCAGCGACCGACCGTATCATTATTTCCGGTGCAATGTAGCAGACGTTGCGCCATAATTTTTATAACTTCATCGCCTGTTTTATGGCCCAGACTATCGTTAACACGTTTTAGTCCATCAAGATCAATGCATAAAATAGCCAGCTTGTTATTAGCAGCTTTTGAGTTGTCGATTTCCCGGCTTAAGTGCTGTTTAATAGTGTTTTTGTTCGGTAGCCTTGTTAGCTGGTCATAATGTGTTAATTGTTTGATGTGTTGCCGGGTTTTGTACAGTGAAATGATATAAGTGAGAACATTTGCCACTGTGCGTAAAAAGACAATTTCAGCTAAATCCTGTTTATGTCCGGGTTCAAGATAAAGCACTAATACGGCGATAACACGGTCAGCGGATTTAACTGGAATACTGTAATACGGGCGAAAATCGGCTTCAATATCATTGTGAACGCCGGTTTTTCTGTAAGTTGCATGGTAGCCACTATGTGCGCTCTGGATTGCATTACGGCATATGTTTTCTCGATAAT
>CAYQXD010000024.1:10958-24889 GCA_964421315.1 uncultured Thiotrichaceae bacterium
TGGTAGCCACTATGTGCGCTCTGGATTGCATTACGGCATATGTTTTCTCGATAATTCGGGTCAAGACATTTTACCCGAGTGTTTTTTTGCATATTGTATTGCGCTTTAAGCACAATTTCATTGCTTTCTGGTTTGATTATAAATATGCCTGACTCGACATTTTTATGTATCCAGGGTGTGCTGAACAGGCATTTTAACGAGCGGTTGAGTTTTTTATCCAGAGATAGCTCTTCCATACCAATAAACAAAAGGTTGTTGATAATATCCTGCTGCTCTGATGCACTGATTTTATCTGTTAAATCAGCTACTAATATCTGCGCCTGACTTGTTTGCGCCTGACTTGGTATGTTTTGCATTTATTAACCTGCAATTTCGTTAATAATGTTTTTTGAAGTTTGAACACAGTAGAGTAGTGGCTCCGTTTTATTAAAAACGGTCAATGTTTGTTCATGTTTGTACAAAAAATGGTAAATAAACAGCAATTAATTGTTGATTTACGGTACATTGTCTATTATCGGCTATAGGTTTTAATTCTTTAATCTAAAGATGGAGATAATCGTCCTGGTTTTTCATTACGGCTTATCGGGGAGTTACAAGCAGGGTGTGTAAAGGCGAAAAATGCAATGAAAGCTGAACCAGATTGCAGTGAAGACATCACTTCACGTGTTACTCAAAAGCAGATAAATCTGATTTACCATAATCAGCCAGTCGCTTTGTTTGCTACCATCCTGGTTGTAGTCATCGCTTTTGGCTTTCTGTATTCTCCAGACATTATCACTAGTCTGGTAGTGTGTTTTTCATTATTTGTTTTTGTCATCCTGTTTCGTTTTTATATTAATTGGTCTTATATCAAAGCACGCAAGAATAATGATGTTGATTTTCAGCTATTCGGAAAGTCATATTTTTTAGGTATCGTTTTTTCTGGAATGGTATGGAGCGTGACAATATTGTTGTTATTCCCTGTTGTTGACTTTTATGGGCAGATTCTATTACTGATAGTTGTTATGGGCTTTGCGGCTGCTGCGCAGACAACAATGGGTTTTTTGAAAGCACCTATTATCAGTTTTATCATATTATTAATGCTGCCATTGATGTATGTAATTTATCATTCAGATCTGCCTAATACAGCAGCGATTCTTGCTGCAATGGTTATATATTCACTCTTTATGTTGCGTTCATCATTGTTGTTTTATAACACAACATATGACATGTTGCGTTTAAATGAAATTGCCATACAGCGTGAACATAAGCTGATGTTACAAACAGCAAAGTCAAAATCGGCCAACGAAGAGAAGTCACGGTTTTTATCCCGTATGAGCCACGAACTACGTACACCATTAAATGCCATTTTAGGCATGAATGAATTACTGCTGTGCGACAAAAAAGATCCCCTGACTGAAAAACAACGTGACCGCTCGCAAAAGGTAGTTGAAGCTGGAAAACACCTGTTATCAATCGTAGATGATGTTCTGGATTTATCACGCGTTGAAGAGGGTAATGTGGATATGGTTATGGGTTTGACCAATTGTCAGGCAGTGATACGCGATTCAATAAAACTGGTAGAGGGTAAAGCGCAACTGAGAAATATTACAATTTCCAGCAACGTTGAATGTCCCGATGTTTTTGTAATAGCAGACAGTAAACGCCTGAAACAAATTATGGTTAACCTGTTAGATAATGCTGTTAAATATAATAAACAGGGCGGACAGATCTCCGTTATATTGAATGTTGAAGACAAAACAAATGTGCGTATATCTATCATTGATACCGGTTATGGCATAGATGAAAGTTCTACAAATAAATTATTTAAGCCATTTTCAAGATTAGGGGCTGATGGGCTGGGCATTGATGGTACAGGCATTGGTTTAAATTTATGTAAGCAATTTATTAAATTAATGCATGGACAAATTGGAGTTGAGTGTCAGCTGGGAAAAGGTTGCTGCTTCTGGATTGAATTGCCTTATGTAGAACAGCCTTATGTCGAACATATGGCTGATATTGAATCAAAAGAAGTTGAAGAGCAAAATATCGTAATATTGAACACAGGTAAACTCAGAAAAATACTTCTGGTAGAAGACAACCTGGTGAACTGCGAAGTTGCTGTTGATATGTTAGAAGAACTTGGCTTTAACACAGATGTGGTACATGATGGCAAACAGGCAGTAGAAGCGGTTAAAGTAAATCAATACGCTTTAATATTAATGGACTGTGAAATGCCTGTGATGGACGGCTTTGCTGCAACAAAACAAATAAGAAGTGATGAAAAACCATCACAACAAAAGCCCACGCCCATCATTGCACTAACTGCACATGCAATTACCGGGGCAAGAGATAAATGCATCGCCAGTGGCATGGATGATTTCTTAAGCAAACCATTTAGTTTGTCCTCCTTGCAATTAATAATAAACAAATGGTTGTTAAATAGTCCGGCAGCACCAATAAAAACTTTTAGTTCAAACAAAAACCAGCCTGCATCGCAGGATAATGTCTATGTTTTGAATGGCCAAAATGGTGATTCAGCCGTCCTTGATCAGAATATTTTAAATCGGCTCCATAACAAGAAAAACAAGGATGGCTTAAGCCTTGCTGAAAAAGTAGTCAATATTTATTTAGCACAATCACCCCGGCTGCTTGCAGAATTAACGCAAGCAGCGCAAAAAGAGGATGTTGAAGCGATGAGAGTAATATTACACACGTTAAAGTCTTCAAGCATAAATGTTGGTGCTACCGGGCTATCAGCATTATGCAAGAAAGCCGAGCATGCCTGTGAACGGGGTGATATTGAAAGTGCCTTAATTGATCAGGTGCATAAAATCTATGTTGATGTAGAAAAAGCGCTTACTGGTGTACTGCAGAATGTAAAATAATATTTAGCTTTAGTGGTAACTTGATCGGGGTTTCATGTTGTTTTTTAGATGTATTGTCAGTGGAAAAGGATGATATATAGTGCTATATATATAGAGAGAGAGTGCTTTGCATGAGCAGTGGCACAAGGATGTGGCATTCACGAACCAGCAGTAGCACATGGATGTGCTGTTATGTCCAGGAAGGACGGCCATGATCGCATTGTGGCGCAAGGAGCCATGGATGGCGGTGCGATTAACGAACCAAAGGATGGAGAGGGTGAGCCGGGTATAAGCTCAATACCACTGCCATCTCGACTATTTAATGTAAAAAAACTCGAATTAGTCGTGTTCTAATAATAAAAAACTATGCTCACATTGCTGTTAAAAAGGATTGCTTAATGTTACTTAGAAATGGTGTTGCAGACGTTATGCATGACTTATCGGTAAAAAATGAAGTCGAACATGCACAAATAGACTTTATCAATAGTAACCGTGTTAATTCAATAATAACGATGTTGGTTGGTGCTTTACTTTTCTATTTTTTTCTTGGCTCTCAGGTTGATTCGTCTGCAATTATTTATTGGATAGTCATTATACTTCTGGTTGATTTTTTTCGTCTGACTACTGTTTTTTTATTTCGTAGGAATAAAAAAAATAACCAGGTTAATTATCATGCTGCCGAATTACACATTCTTATAGGCACAATATTATCGGGTCTGTGCTGGGGTGGCCTGGCTGTTATCATGATCCCTGTATTAAGTGGGCCAGGTCTGATGTTCCTTTTGCTTTTGCTGATAGTAATAGTCACGGCTTCAACCACCACATTGGCATATCAGCTCAAATTCACTGTGATTTTTATACCACTGGTATTAGTGCCGATTATGCTGGTTTTACCTAATCAGACATATTTTACAGGCACTCAAGTATGGTTATTAGAAATCGCATTAATTGCGCTGATGATTTTTTTATTAAAAAATGCAAAAAAATTCCATGACAGTTTTGAACATATGTTGCAGCTACAGGTGGTGTCAAACAAACATGAGCAGGAGCTAATGGTTCAAACTGAAAAAGCAGAATTAGCCAATCGTGCAAAATCAGAGTTTTTAGCAAACATGTCACATGAGTTGCGTACACCTATGCACGCCATTCTTGGTTTTTCGAGTCTGGGTAGTAATAAAGTTGGCAAAGCTGCTAATGAAAAAATATCAGGTTACTTCATGCGTATTAATGAGAGTGGGCAACGGTTATTGTATTTATTAAATGATTTACTTGATTTATCCAAGCTTGAAGCTGGCCGTATGGAGTTTGACTTTGCAGAAAATGATTTGCAGGAATCGATAAAAATAATTGCTGATGAGCTAGCGCCTTTGTTTCATGAGCGCGGTCTAACAGTGGGTGTTGAGCCTACCAGCGTCAATACAGTTGCCATTTATGACAATGAAAAAATAGAGCAGGTAGTCCGCAATTTACTATCTAATTCAATCAAGTTTACGCCTGATGGCATGAGTATTCTGATTTATTTTGAAGAAACATTATTGTGTTCCAAAGAAGATCCGTCTGGGGAAGCGACAATACCCGCTATCTCTGTTTCTATTATTGATCAGGGCGCGGGTATTCCAGAAGATGAATTAGGCACTATATTTGAAAAATTTGTACAGTCAAGCAAAACAGAAAACGGTGCAGGAGGGACAGGCCTGGGCTTATCGATTAGTAAGGAAATTATAGAAGGCCATGGTGGAGCTATCCAGGCAAGAAATAGCAACAAAGAGTGTGGTTCAATTTTCACCTTTTCATTACCACGTGAACAAAAACAAGCTGGTGATGATGACGCAATGATGTAAAATTAGTTTTCTAAAAAGGGAATTCAAAGACTATGAACCGTGGACCACTTAAACTCGACAGTCGCCAAATAGGTAACAATAAAACAGGATTTTTAAAATGATAACACCAGTAATTTTATCAGGTGGCTCAGGAACGCGCCTGTGGCCTCTTTCCAGAAAATTACATCCAAAACAGCTTTTGCCATTGCTGCATGAGACATCTTTATTACAGGACACAATAAATCGCCTGCAAGGTCTTAAAGATATCGAAAAAACAGTTGTTATTTGCAATGAAGAATACCGTTTCATGGTTGCAGAACAGGCTCGTTCCACCAACATTGGCGCCAGCGCGATCATTCTGGAACCGGTGGGGCGCAACACAGCACCGGCAATCGCCCTGGCTGCTTTTAATGCACTGAAAGAAAAAGAAGAATCAGCCAATGAAGATACCATACTGCTGGTTCTGCCCGCAGATCATGATATTAAAAATATAACGCAATTTCATAAGGCAATTGAAACAGGATTGCAGCAGGCTGCTGAAGGGCATTTTGTCACCTTTGGCATCGTTCCTGATAGCCCCGAAACAGGCTATGGATACATCAAAGCAGCAACGTCGATCGGCGTTAACGAAGTCGCGAATATTGAAAAATTTGTAGAAAAACCTGATCTGGATACGGCCACAAAATACCTCAATGAAGGTGGCTACTACTGGAACAGTGGCATGTTTATGTTCAAAGCATCGGAATATTTAAAAGCTTTGCAGGAATTTTCGCCTGAAATATATGAAGCCAGTCAAAACGCAATGAACGCGTCACACCATGACATGGACTTTATTCGAGTGGGTACTGAAGCGTTTACAAAATGCCCGGGTGATTCGATTGATTACGCAGTGATGGAAAAAGTAAAAAACGCAGTCGTTATTCCCGTAGATATTGGCTGGAGTGATGTCGGCTCATGGTCAGCTTTACACGAAATTGGCAAGCTGGATGAAAATAACAATATATTTATTGGCGATACAAAAAATGTATCAACTAAAAACTGTTATGTAAGGGCAGAACACAAGTTGGTAACAACACTGGGGGTTGAAGATTTAATCATCGTCGATACCGACGATGCCTTATTAGTTGCCAATAAAAATCATGTACAAGACATAAAACAGATTGTTGAAGCCTTATCCGAAGAAGGAAGAGAAGAAGTTTTATTACATAAACGTGTTTGTCGCCCCTGGGGCTGTTATCAGAGCATTGATCATTCCGATCGCTTTCAGGCAAAAAGAATAACCGTTAACCCCGGTGCCGTGCTTTCCTTGCAGTTACACCATCATCGTGCCGAACACTGGATTATTGTCAGTGGTACAGCAAAAGTAACAAAAGGTGACGATGTATTTATTTTGACAGAAAATGAATCGACCTATATTCCTCCAGGCACAAAACACCGGCTTGAAAATATAGGAAAAATCCCCCTGGAATTAATAGAAGTGCAAACTGGCAGTTATCTTGGCGAAGACGATATTGTACGCTTTGATGATATTTACGGAAGAGATGCAAGTAATGAGTCTTAAGACTTAAGTCTTTAGTCTTTAGATTTACAACTTACAACTTACAACTTACAACTTACAACTTACAACTTACAACTTACAACTTACAACACAAAACATATGGCTAACAACTTAAAAAAAGCATTAATAACAGGCATCACTGGGCAGGATGGTGCCTATCTTGCAGAATTTCTCTTAAACAAAGGTTATGAAGTTCACGGCATTAAACGCAGAGCATCATCTTTTAATACAGACCGCATAGACCACCTGTACCAGGACCCCCATGAAAAAGAACAGAAGCTTATTCTGCATTATGGTGATTTGTCCGACTCCATGAACCTGGTACGTATCATTCAGCAAATTCAACCTGACGAAATTTATAACCTGGGTGCACAGAGCCACGTCGCAGTTTCATTTGAAAGTCCAGAATACACAGCAGATACAGTTGGTATCGGCGCACTTAGAATTTTAGATGCCATTCGTATCTCAGGTTTAGAGAAAAAAACCCGTTATTATCAGGCATCGACATCCGAGCTGTACGGAGAAGTACAGGAAACTCCACAGACAGAAACCACACCGTTCTATCCACGCTCACCCTATGCAGCAGCAAAATTATACGCCTACTGGATCACGGTAAACTACAGAGAAGCTTATGACCTGTATGCCTGTAACGGCATTCTATTTAATCATGAGTCACCAATACGTGGTGAAACCTTCGTCACTCGAAAAATCACCCGTGCATTCGCAAGAATCAAACTGGATCTACAGGATAAATTATTCCTCGGCAACCTAAGCGCCAAACGTGACTGGGGTCACGCAAAAGACTACGTTGAAATGCAGTGGCTAATGCTGCAACAAGATCATGCAGAAGACTTTGTTATAGCCACCGGCGTGCAATACTCAGTTAGGGACTTTGTGAACAAAGCCGCAGCAGCCGTGGGTATAGAAATGGAATGGAAAGGAGAGGGAAGAGATGAAAAAGGCTATAACAAAGCCACAGGGCAATGTCTGGTAGAAGTTGATCCGCGTTATTTCAGACCAACAGAAGTAGAAACATTACTAGGCGACCCAACAAAAGCCAAAGAAAAACTAGGCTGGGTACCAAAAATAACTCTGGATGAAATGGTCACCGAAATGGTCGAACATGACCTGATGCTCGCAAAACGTGATGCCTTATGTGAAAAGGAAGGTTTTAGAACCAACAGATATTATGAATAATACTTAAGTTAAAAGTTAGCAGTAGACAGTTAGCAGGAAAATTAACATAAAATAGGGATTTTTTTATGGCATTCGAGGATTTGGAGGTGTGGAAGCGTTCTGCTGCTTTGAGCGCTGAAATATATTTAGAATTGAAATCATTACGTGACTATGGTTTTAAAGATCAAATCACACGTTCTGGTTTATCAGTACCAAGCAACATAGCTGAAGGCATGGAGAGAAATTATAATAAAGAAAAACGACAGTTTTTGTTTATTGCCAAAGCATCATGTGCTGAATTAAGAACACAAACCTACATAGGTATTAAAATAGGCTACATAACAGGCAAAAAAGGTAACCAATGGATACAAGAAACAAAAAAACTATCAGCAATGCTAACAAGCCTAATCAGATCTATAAGTCAGAAGCTTTAGTTTTACTTCTAACTGCCGACTGCCAACTTTAAAAAACCATGAACAAAACAGACAAAATATACATAGCAGGCCATCGTGGACTGGTTGGCAGTGCTATCATCCGAAACCTCGAAAAAAACGGATACAACAATCTACTATTACGCACCAGCAAAGAGCTCAACCTGACAAACCAGGCCGATGTAAACCAGTTTTTCGAATTAGAAAAACCAGACTACATCTTCCTGGCAGCAGCAAAAGTAGGCGGCATACATGCAAACGATACCTACCCGGCAGATTTCATTAGAGAGAACCTGCAAATTCAAACCAATGTCATCGATGCGGCCTACAGAAACAACGCAAAAAAATTATTGTTTCTTGGCTCATCCTGTATCTACCCGAAACTTGCACCACAACCCATGAAAGAAGAACATCTGCTAACAGGTGAACTAGAGCCAACAAATGAATGGTATGCCATAGCGAAGATTGCAGGCATTAAAATGTGCCAGGCCTACAAAAAACAATATGGTTTTAATGCCATATCATTAATGCCAACCAACCTATATGGCCCTGGTGATAATTTTAATCTCGCAAACTCACACGTTATGCCAGCATTAATCAGAAAGTTTCACGATGCAAAAGAACAGGGTCAGAAAAGCGTTGAAGTCTGGGGGACTGGTACACCAAAGCGCGAATTCCTGCATGTCGATGATATGGCCGATGCGACTGTATTCCTGATGAAAAATTACAATGGTGAGCAATTTGTAAATGTTGGCGTAGGTGAAGATGTTTCAATCAAAGAACTGGCAGAAATCGTTAAAGAAACAGTTAGTTTTGAAGGTGAGTTGAAATTTGATACCAGTAAACCAGATGGTACACCACGCAAACTACTGGATGTAACAAAATTAAAAGAAGCAGGGTGGCAGGCAAAAATCGGGCTTGCTGATGGAGTGAAAGAAACCTATCAGTGGTTTCTGGATAATGAAGAGAGTTATCGGCATTAATTTTTAAAACTTGCGCCCTCCCACTCTTGTGTCAGGATAGTTGTCGCTTTTAAACAATAAAATAAGATTTTTTTGACAAATAAGTGAGATGGTCAGGAGTATTGTGAAGCAAGTGACTTGACCTATTTTTTTATTTGAGCGCTTTCAGACTCATTTTATGCTGGAATCACGCCCTGTTTTCAGACTCATTTTATATTGGGCAAGGCTAAGCATTGCCTGTCTTGCTAGCGCGTGCTATCATTTTAGTTCAAGTCAATTACAGGTGTCGACAGCATGGCGAATATCAGTGTAAGAAAAATTGATGAAGAATTGATAACCAGGCTTAGGAAAAGAGCTGCTCAACATGGGGTTTCAATGGAAGAAGAAGTTCGACAAATTATTAAACAGGCGGTAACTGACACGAGCCTCATCGGCGACATAGCCTTGCAGTATTTTGGTGAACAGTATGGTGCTGAACTAGAACTCCCACAGCATCAACCTCACGAACCTTTGGACTTATCGTCTTGATTGTTCTTGATACCAATATCATATCGGAAATTATGCGACCCAAGCCAGAAACACGGGTAATAAAATGGCTAAATTCACAACAAGCTTCAAAACTCTTTCTTAGCAGTATTACTCTTGCTGAAATTGGCTACGGCTTATATATATTGCCTGATGGGAAACGTAAGTGGAACTTACAGCAACGCTTTGATCAATTTATTAAAAATGCTTTTGAAACACAGATATTAGACTTTACTCAAGATTCTGCTCAAGTCTATGCAAAACTGATGGGCGAGAGAAAACAAACAGGCAATCCAATGAGCATACCTGATGGACAGATTGCTGCTATTGCATTGGCTAATGGTTATACTATTGCTACACGTAACATTAAAGATTTTAATAACTGCGGATTGGACTTGATAAACCCTTTTATTGTTTGACCCCTTTATTTATTGACCCCTTTATTTATTAAGGCACGACAATCGGCATCTACTGGTGTAAAGGAAACGGTTGTATTAGTTAGAGAAGGCTTACGCGCGTTGATTGAGCGCGAAAGTGCTCGCCGTCTGGCAAAACTGGGTGGAAGTGAATCACAGTTACAGTCCGTACCACGGCGACACCCTGATGACTCATGATTCTTGTCGATACGTCAGTATGGGTTGAGCATTTTCGATCAGGTGATGATCTGCTGGTATATCTGTTGAATATGCAACAAAACAATCTGCGTCACTGGTTTAGGCTATATCGCTCTGCCAACAGCATCATTACCAGGTACAAAAGGTTTTCAAGTTCATGGGGTAGATGTACCTGAGTGTGCGGTAAGTATCAACAATAAAGGCAAGAAATAAGACTTAGGCCATGTTTGTAAAAATCAATTACTCTGACCCCATTGATTAGTATTGCTCTCTTTTGCTCCCTCTCTTTGTTACTACCCTTTTGCTACTTTTGATTGACGCGAGACACCAGATTAAATTAATTGCAATAACCCTCAAATCATGTAATACTTTTTGTATTACGCAAGAAAGAGGTGTTAAAAATGAGCACGCGATCTGTTCGATTAGATGATGAAGCTGACATTGTTTTAGAAGACATAATAAAGCGAACCGGAATGAGTATTTCAGATGCCATCAAGCAAGGGCTGATTGCTTACCATGAAATTGCAATGGCCAATGCTCTCAAGCGACCCGCAGACTTTTTTGCTCACTTTGAATTGGGCGAAGGTGGTCATACCATTGGGGCTGCGCGCACAGTTAAATCATTGTTGAAAGACAAAATTAAAAAAAATATTCAGCGAAATAAAAAATGATCCTTATTGATACGGGGCCATTAATTGCATTATTTGATCCTAAAGACCCTGACCATAAACCCTGCCATAAAGTTCTCAAGACAATTGAAGACCCGTTGTACACTACGGAAGCTGTATTAACTGAAGTTTTATATGCATTCGAACCTGGCAGTAGAGGTGCAGAAGGTATTAAAGACTTTTTTCTAAGTGATTACATCACACTTCATGCGCTAACAATAGAAGATATTGAACGCACGTTTAGTTTGATGAATAAATATAGCGATTTGCCTATGGATTTTGCGGATGCCACATTGCTTACATTGGCAGAGAAACTAAAAACATCAAGGATATTTACATTGGATTTTAATGATTTTAATGTCTATCGCTATAAAAAAGGGCACAGGTACTACATGCTTGACCTTATCGGCAGGAAATTACTGGAATGATCAATAATCGGAGTACCCAACTACGCCACACGCAAAATCTCGGGTTCTGCAAACTCACCGTCTTTCTGTCATCCTGAGGAAGCCGAAGGGCATACCCGACCACCTAAAACTCCCCCTTAATCCAAATGACAGTCTATAATAGCCATAGTTTTTCAGCCATTAATAACAAAAGACAAATAAATTAGAAGGAAGCGAGGTTGTAAACGGAATAATGTTAGATAAAACAATTTGTGTCATTGGCTTAGGCTACACCGGTCTGCCAATAGCATCATTACTCGGTGAAAAAGGCTTCTTGGTACAAGGTGTCGATATGTCTGAACATGCACTCAATAACAAAAAAGGCAAGAAACAAAATCTGATTCTGTTATTTTCAAATAATGTTACTCTGTCCCCAGTTATTCAGGAGTGTTGTGAAGCAAGTGACTTGACCCCTTTTGTTAAGTCAAGATTTGACCCCTGTTCCACTCTTTGGTTCAGCAGCTAATGGAGCGCATCTGTATAAAAACATGACACAACTTGAAAGAATTGTTACGAAAATAAAAAACAAAGAATATGAATTTTCTAGACATGCCCTCGATCAAAGTATTATAAGAGATATAGGTATACCTGAGATGGAACAAGCCATTTTAGAAAATGCTGTTATCATCGAAGATTACCCAGATGATAAATATGGGCCGAGCTTTTGATATTGGGCTATACTAAAAGCAGACGACCACTGCACATACAATGTGGGTATTCAAGTAATTTTTTAATAAAAATCATAACTTTATATCAACCCGATCCAGAATTCTGGCTTAATGATAAAATACGAAAATAATAGAAAGGAGATTAATCATGAAACAAACCATGGTTGAAACCGAAGTATCTTATACAATTCAGTATGAGGGGAAGTTCTATATTATCGAACATGTGCCTGCACGCGTGTGTCAGGAAACAGGAGAGGAATTTTTCTCCCCAGAAACAGTGCAGCATATTCAAGCATTTATAAAACAGCACAAAGAACCAGACCGGGTAATTGAAACGCCAGTATACAACTACGCATAACCCTCAGCATTATCAGGTTTTATGTGGACAGCCCCTTTTAATTTCTGCAATGATAGACGCTAACTAATAATCGTAAAAAGTGATGCCCTGTGTGAAAAGGAAGGTTTTAGAACCAACAGGTATTATGAGCAAGAAAAGCACCATCCCTGTCAACCTGAGCGAAGTCGAAGTATCTTAATCAACAGGCCAACGACTAAAACACACCCCTTAAACCAAATGACAGTCTATACTATAGCAATAGTTTTCCAGGTATTGAAAACAAAATAAAAAACAAATAAATTCGTATAAAAGGAGTTATAAAAGTAACAATGTTAGACAAAACAATCTGCGTCATCGGTTTAGGCTATATCGGTCTGCCAACAGCATCATTATTGGGTACAAAAGGCTTTCAGGTGCATGGTGTAGACGTATCTGAGCATGTCGTAAATACCATCAATAAAGGCAAGAAACAAGACCTGACCCCGTGACCCCTGGATACTTGACCCCTTTTCTGAAAGGCTCAAACAAAAAACCAATCGAGTCTGACCCCATTGATTTGGTTTTTTTAAATATGTTAAGTCAAGATTTGACCCCTGTTTTCATAAAGCGTCAATATGATACTTGCTCCCCCCATTTTTTTCCTATTGTGTAGATTTGTGTTGGCTTGATTACTTATATGATCTATAATCAGGTCGTATAAGTGGTCTTTTCGGAGAATAGTAATGGTTCATACCGTTTTAGCTGATGTAACTACCAGCATATCAGAATTAAAGAAAAACCCAATGGCTGTTGTTGAGCAGGGCGAGGGTTTTCCTGTGGCTGTTTTAAATCGTAACCAACCCGCTTTTTATTGTGTTCCCGCCGAGGCCTATGAAGCTCTTATGGATAAACTTGAAGATGTAGAACTGTCTGCGATTGTTGAAGCAAGAAAAGATCAGGAAGAAATAGCGGTTGATATTGATGAGCTATAAGCTTTTATTTAAAGCTGATGCCCTGAAAGAATGGAAATCGTTGGATAATTCGATTAGGAAACAGTTTTTAAAAAAACTAAAAGAAAGGCTCATCAAGCCGCGTGTTGAACCATCCAGGTTATCTGGCATGAAAAACTGCTACAAAATTAAACTTCGTAGTAGTGGTTACCGATTAGTTTATGAGGTTCGTGATTTGCAGTTGGTTGTTTCTGTGGTCGCTGTTGGTAAACGTGAACGGAATCTTGTTTATAAGGCAGCGATTAAACGAATATAAATTAGCAGATAACATAATTCACTACTTAAGTGAATTATGAGGGCTACCACTAATCCCTTGTGTCAGGTTAGTAGTCGTTTCTAAAAACAGTAATGAGAAAAACAAGATTTTATGCCAAATTAGTGAGTTTGTCAGTAGTATTGTGAAGCAAGCGATTTGACCTCTTTGTCTTTTTTTTCTTTTATACTTTAATAGCTGGCGCTTATAAATAGGGATTGGATTGCTTGATTTGTTTTTTCTTTTTTGTGACTTGACCCCTTTTTTCTTTTTAAAGCGGATAATTAAGTATTGTGTCCCCAGAACTCTCCCAGAACTCTCTTCTGGGGCTCATTAGAGCCAGGGGCGTAACCAAAAGTCGATGAGACGGTTATTGCCTTGAACCTGAGGGGTGACTGGTGCAGCTCTTTTTTAAGCGAGAACCAACACCATAGAAATTTCGGGTGCTATTGAGTAAGATCTGCGTTTTTTGTATTTATAAAACGTAAAATATTTATGTTAGGGTATGCTTTTGCCTATTGACAATTATTGGCTTAGGGGTGACCCCAATTATCCTTGCTATTGATTGTGACCCTATTGATTGCTTTGTATAAAACTAAACCACATGATATGCACATGGTCTATAATATTGAGGTAAT
>CAYQXD010000025.1:0-24590 GCA_964421315.1 uncultured Thiotrichaceae bacterium
CTTCGCGGACTAATGTTTTAAAAGCTTTTGACTGTCTGTTAAGTGTCGAAATCAGACGTTCCACACCAAACACTGCCGGTCAGATAAAACACTGCCTTATACAATTTATCCAACCTTTTCCAGGCCACGTTGCTGGGTCAGCGGAAACTTTTCATCTAAAGGCGAAGGCTTGTCTATGTGATAACCCTGGGCATAATCTACGTCGAGTTTTTTCAACGCATCCATAATTTTTTCGTTTTCCACAAATTCAGCAATGGTCTTGATTTTCATAATATGCCCGACCTGATTAATAGCTTCCACCATGGCAGAATCAACCTGATCATCAACGATATCCTTAACAAAAACGCCATCAATTTTTAGATAATCCACTGGCAGACTTTTTAAATAAGAGAAGGACGATAAACCACTACCAAAATCATCCAGTGCAAATTTGCAGCCCAGTTTTTTCAAACTCTCAATAAAGGAAACCGCCTTATTGAGATTGCCTATAGCAGCCGTTTCAGTAATCTCGAAACAAATATTCGAGGCTGGTATTATATTAAGTTCAAACTGAGCACGGATATAAGCAAGCAACTCTTCATTACCCATAGACTCACCCGAAAGATTAATAGCAAGTACAGGCAAATCTTGCACGCCCCTATGACGAACAAAATCATGTAAGAAATTAAACACATGCACCACCACCCAATGGTCAATCGCATGCATAAGGTTGTAACGCTCAGCAGCAGGAATAAATACCCCCGGTGGAATCAAATCACCTTCTTCACTTACCATGCGCAACAGTATTTCATAGTGTGGTTTAAGGTTTTCATCGTCTTTTAGAGGCATTATGGTTTGTACCATCAAGCGGAATCGGTCTTCTGCCAGTGCTTTGGGAATATGCGATGCCCATTGCAATTCCGAATGGCGCTCTGCACTTTCCGAATCTTCACTGTTATACATCTTAATCTGATTGCGACCCGCATCTTTAGCTGCATAACAGGCGACATCCGCATGACCAAGCAGACTGACAATGCTGTCACTGTCTTTATTGATTTCGACCAGTCCGATGCTGGCTCCAACTTCAAATTGTTTACCCTCCCAGATAAAACGATAGTGATTGATCATGCTGAGTAATTTACGTGCAATTCTATCGCCCATTTGTGTATCACAGTTGATCAACAAAACGCCAAATTCATCGCCACCCAGGCGTGCAAGTGTATCGTTTTCACGGACCATGTTGAGCATCATATTGCTTAGTTGACACAATAAGGCATCTCCCGCTACGTGACCGCAGGTATCATTAACAATCTTGAACTGATCAAGATCAATATATAACAGAACATGGTGTTTATTTTTCTGCCGTGCTGATGCAAGCGCACTTCCCAGCTCATTTTCAAAAACATAACGATTCACCAGACCCGTCAATCTATCATGATTTGCCTGATAAGAAAGAGACGCTTCCGCACGCTTTTTCTCGGTAATATCGCGTGCGTAAATATTGACATAACCTGATTCGACTACTGGCGTCAAAATTAATAAATATTGACTAACGCCAACACTTAGCTCAATTTCGCGGACCTCAATGAAGTTTAATGTTTCCTGTATTTTATCTACCCATTCATTTGGCAGCCTGCCGAGTTTCTCAGTGCGCCAATGTTTTAATAATACTTCTGCTGCACTATTATGAAAAATAATTTCACCGGACTGATTAACACGCAGAATCGGGTCCGGACTCTCCATTGGGAAACGCGCCAGTGATTCTATTTCAATCTCAGCCTTTTTCTGTGCTGTAATATCCGTGCGCATGCCAATATATTCATAGGGTTTCCCCTGTGTATTTAGCCTGGGAATCAGTGTGGTTTCCACCCAGTAATAACTACCATCTTTTGCCCTATTACAGATTTGACCTTGCCAGATTTGTCCATTAGCAATCGTTTCCCATATGTTTCTGTAGAACTGTTTGCTATGCTGACCTGATTTAATAATTCGGTGATTTTCCCCAATCAGCTCATCTCGTGAATATTGTGATGCCTCACAAAATTTATCGTTAACATAAATAATATTGCCGTCAACATCAGCAATGCTGACAATTGCGTGTTTGTCCAGGGCACGTTTTCGAAATTCCAGATCAATAAGAGTGTCTCTCAGGTTGCGGCTGGTTGACTGTAACCGTGTCAGTGCAATACCAAGATAAACCAACAAAATAATGGATACAGCGAATAAAAAACTTTTATATTTGAATGCGTCTTTTCCACGTTTCTCAAATAAAACAGCATAACGTTGTTGTATATTTTTAATCTGTTCAGTCGTTTTTATATTCTGTATCTGCCGCAGCAGATTAAACAGTGTATTATTTGTTTCAATCACCTTGTTAATATACTGAGCAAGAAACTTAAGTTTTTTTGCATCATCACCTTGCAATTGACTTGCACTACTGTGCACATTGCCCAACAAAAGCTTCAATTTTTCTTCATCAAACTCAAAACCTGCAATGTAACGATTGATATCAATATTTAAGCGATTAATTTCCTGCTTTAATGAATTTCTAACTTTATCCGTAATATCGACAGAGTTATCAACACTAATAATCAGCTCCTTAAAGGCTTTCGGTAAATATTGTTTAGTAAATTTATTAAGCGCCGCACGCTGCTTGTAAACCGTCACCAGCTGAAACTTTTCATTTTCATGTGTTATTAATTGCTGAAGCTCATTTCTCAGCTTTATATCTGTGGCAATATATGTTTGCAAATAGTTATTTAGCCGCAATCGTGCTTCTGTCATTTTTTGCTGTGACAAACTTATGGCATCAAAATTCTTATGCAGTCCTGTTTGATACTTGATAACACTCTGGTTAAGTTTAAGAGCGTTTTGCTTTACTTCTAAAATGGCTCGGGTAATCATCAGGTGTTGCTGCTGATCAATTTGACTGTATAAAAATAACGCACTTAACAGAGCTGCCACAATAATGCCAATACTCACATGCAGCACTTTCTTTTTATTCATAATGACCGCCCTTTGTACTGCCCGGTAAGGCTGCGCAAAAACTCACTTATTGAATGCGCATCTTCATCGCAAATCTCACGACCAAGCTGATATTTGGCCATAAATTTAACCGCTTTTTTAAGGTTCTTTATCTTCCCGGAATGGAAATATGGTGCGGTTTTTGCCACATTTCTTAAGCTTGGCACTCTGAAAACATATTTGTCGTCCTCATTACCAGTGAGGTTATAACGCCCAAAATCGAATTCGTTTAGCGCCACCCCATTTTGCTTTTTTGAATAAGGACTAAGAAATGTACCCAATCGTGCATGCACATTACCGCCTATGTTAATACCCTGATGGCAGGCAATGCAGCCATATTGCTTAAACAATACAAAACCATATTTCTGCTCTTCACTAATGGCATCTTCGTCCCCTCGCAGGTAATTATCAAAAGGTGAATTTGGTGTAATTAGTGACCGCTCAAAACTGGCAATGGCATATTTAATATTGTCACGAGTCAAACCATCGTCAAATAACTGCTCGAAACGATTTTTGTAAATGTCGTCTTTTGCAAGACGCTGTAAAATATTATCCCAGTTACCATCCATATGTTTTTTATTAGCCAGAACACTATCGATCTGCTCTTCCAGCGTAATACTACGGCCATACCACGTTAATAAAGGACTCAGGCTGACATTAAACACAGTTGGCGTGTTCATCAGCTCATCACCGCCACGTATATCTATCGACACTTTAAGCCCATCAGCACCCGCCAAATTGAAATTGTGACAACTTATACAGGCAACCCCTCTTTCTGACATACGTGAATCTTTAAACAATTTCTCACCCAGCTCAACAATGCCAGGATCAAGACTAACTTTTTGCGGTATCGGCTGAATATGCTCCAAACCCAGATTTACGCTCGGATACAGCTGAGACGCATCAAACTGTTCAATATTCAGTGCCTGTGATTGCACTCCCCACGCAAAAAATACCAGACCTGTAATAGTCCGGTTATAAGCTAAATTTTTTATAAATTTCATCAAACTCATTTTGACGTTTAAATATAGTGGGTGTGAATAATGCCAGTGTTAGTAAAATCGAACAGCCAAACTGCCTAAATCAATATCGACTGCTATAAAAAAACCTTTAACCTAACTATTAAGATAAGAAATTTCAGCTTGAGGGGTGGGGGGAAATAGTGGCCAAACCTGGGAAAAATCGTCAGGAACGATTTTTCATGAACCCTGTTTTTTAGGGTGAACCTGAAGGGAGAGGCGCAAGGACGCGCCGAATAATTGAACCAGGGGCACGCGGATTTTCAATCTCATAACAGCCAACAACGATTAAATCAGCCAGTTACATTACATTAACTGTTGCCGGTTATGGTCAATTATTGTGATTTTTTATTGGAGAGCGCGCCAAAAGTGCGCCATTTAAACTTTATTGATTAAAGCAAAAATCAATTCAACTTAGAATTGTTAAGTTTTTTTCTTACCTGATTTTTTATGCACTGATTTTTTCTTTATCATTCTTGTCTTTTTTCTTTTAACTGGATGAGTTTTCTTTAAGTCAAGAAAATTAACAGTTGGAAGCATTACCTCACCATATATAAATCTTCCCGTTAATGCAAGTATAGTATCTCTAAGTGCGCCATATAGAAGCGCAGAACCATTGACCACTGCAAAATTTTCTCTATCAAACTTCTCAATAGGCAAGTCATGCACAACGGTCACATGCCCTTGAATAGCAACCTCGATAAAATACGGAAATACATTTTTCTCTCTGGGCTTTATTTTCAATTTCAAACTTAATAGGTAATCTCTTGAATCTTCCTCATCCTCCGCAGTACCTACCGCTATATTTGAGGTAAATTCAGTATTAGCGATATCAGGATAATCATCTAAGCCATTTGAAACGTATCCGTCTTCGGGAATAATCGTTATTTCAAGCAGCTGATAGTTGTTGAGTATTAATGGACTCTGTTTCATACTTTTCGTCGTTTGTTACATATTCGTTATTGCAAGCAATTTCCGGTAAAGTTGTATGTATCGCAAAAACCTTCTTACTTCTTTCAAGACCTGTTAAATCAAGAACTGCCTCAAAATTAGACTGCCTTCTTGGTTTACTAAGCTTTCTACTTAAATTAACGTTCGCATAGTCCGCCAACCACTCCATTGCTTCCGGCACTGCAATAGCAACTCTTAGCAATCTATCCATTGGACCACTCTGCGCTAAATCACCACTTTCATATTTAGAAAAAGCAACCGATCCTCCACCAAATATTTCAGCAGCTTCTCTTTGGGTAATCCCATAACGGTTACGTTGAGCTTTAACTGCTACACCAGGCAGTAGTTCATCTGCCTCTTTACGAGCCTCGATGATCAACCGCTTATTAGCTCTCGAATCCTCTAACCCTGTAACCTCTGCACCGCAGGCGTCACAAACAGATGAAGACAAGCCATTAACAACAAGCAAAACATCTCTATACTCAACATTTTCAGTTGAGACAATATTCGTCAAACTACCTTCTGCACAAACCGGACAAATTAAATTTTTCATAATATACTCAAAAATGACATGAAACCACTAATATAGCTTTCCCTGTTGGTCCTATTGCAAACTTCACATAATATTCACACGGTATAGTTTTATATAAGTGCGCATAATATACATCTTTAACAATAACGTACGCATCACAAGCCAACCATGCTCCGTTACTAACTCGACACCATTCTGAATTTTTATAATTTTTTTTGGTTAAATCGTTTACTAAATCAACTATGTCATCCACTGACCACCCAAGTTTCTGAACATCTGCCCTGCATCTACCCGTAACTAAAAAGGTATCCACCCTTGCAATTTTTTGGACCTTTGACAGAGAATATAACGGTCCACCACCAATCCTTCTTTCCCTATCAGAAGGATCATCACCAGAGAGTGGTATTAAGTCTGGCATCTCATTATTTACCATAATGGTAACTTTCGCAAGAAAAACAACCCTTTTTTTCTTTTGTTTTAACCGTGAATTAACAGCCATATTCTAAATATTAAGTAAAAAGAAACCTAAATAACAACAAAAACCATTACTCTTTTGATATAAAATCGAAGAAAAAACAACACTTAACACATTGTTTTTATTTGAAAAAGGGAGAAACGTATAACTTTAACTATCCCTAGTCAAACGAACGGAACAACCAACTTATATCACTAATGATATATAACACCACTATTTTGCACTATTTTCTAACTAAGAAGAACCTTATACTCCCATTCAATAAATAAAAGCTCACTTTATAATAATCTACGCCACATCCGCGTTCTCATTAATCTCACGAACCAGCTCAATTACCTTCTTTCCGCCCTCATCACCAAAAATACCAGCGACTCCTTTGGTATTGATATGGGTAAAAGGCGCATCAAACATCACTTTTGGCTTCATTGTGCCATTTCGCATCAGGTAATGGATAACTTCATCTAAGAAGGAAATCTGATCCGGGTGTAATGGTGCCTTTTCTAGCAGATCAGCGAATACCTTGGTGACCGCATTTCGATCTAATCCAACGACTGATCTAACCAGATAACCAATTGGCAATTCACCATACAACTTTTCATATTCACCTCGTGCTATTGGGCCATCATCTGAGAACAGTATATCTTCCAGTGCCTCAATATCCTTTTTCGACACCGGTTCGTTATTTTTCAGTCTTCGGACTGTAATATGATCCTGATGGTCACGGATAAATCGCTGTACACGTTGTTTATAATCTTTCAGGTTTGGGTCGGCTTTTACTACATTAAATTTTTCTTCGCCTTCACCAATATCATCCTCAAAGTCGGTATAAACATCCTGTAGCCCTTCTTCTGGATCAATAAAGCGTATCAGGTCTCGAAGTCTTAGCCTTACATCTTCGAGTATAGGGAGGGCTATACCTTGCCACCAGTCATCGGTTATTAGCTCAAGAATTAGATCCATCTGGGCGTATACAGCGGGAATAGCGGCTTTATTCTCCGAACCTTTCGCTATCTCGCGTACTTTTGCCTGATAGTTTTCCTGAGACTGACTTTTTTGTAGTATCGCCAGTTGTAGATTCAGGATCAGCAGATCAAAGCGACGACTAAATTCATCGTCATCATCCCGTGTCGGTAAACCGCTTAGCTTTTCAGCCAGTACCTTCATATCATCTTCGTTCAGGTTTAACCAACGCTCGCGTTTGGCGAAGGTTTCTACGTTCTGGCGGTGCTTTCTTACAATGAAGTTCCAGGTTCATGGTATCGACGGCACTATGCATCTGGTCTTTTAGCTGATCGCCGAGATTAATCAGTGCTTCATCATCTGGCTCTCCACTCTGTAATGCTACTGAAAGTTCTAATCGTCGTTTGAAGATCTTTTGTTTAACCGATTCCTGAACACCTGACTCATATCCATCCGGATGGGCATCAAAAAACTCAAGGTTCTGGCAATAATCAAAGATGATAAACTCTTTCTTATTATCGCCGGGTGCGAACAGGTTTTCGCATAAGCGTGTACCACGACCGAGCATCTGCCAGAACTTGGTTTTTGAGCGTACCAATTTGAAGAACACCAGATTGACCACTTCGGGAACATCAATACCGGTGTCCAGCATATCTACTGATGCCACGATATATGGCTCTTTATCCTTAATACTAAAATCATCGATCAGACTCTGTACATATTTCACTGAGTAATCGACCTTGCGACAGAACTTGCCAGCCATTTCAGGGTAGTTTTTATCGAATTGCTCAACAATGAAATCAGCATGTTTGGTGTTCTTGGCAAAGATGATGGTTTTACCCAGCTTATCGCCACCCTCAACCTTGATGCCTTTTTCCATTAGGTGCATCAGCACCTTGTTCACGGTATCAGTATTGAATAACCACTGGTTTAATGCCGAGGCGCTTACCTCTTCTTTTAACTCACCTTCCTGATCGTAGAATTGCTCCTGCAACTCATACTCTTCCTGTTCTTCTGGTGATAGATCATTATATTTGATGCCTTCACGCTGAAACTTCAATGGCACTGATATCGCTCGTGGCGGCACAAGAAATTTGTCCTCTACAGCCTGTTCCAACTCATACGAATAAGTCGGTTGATGGTCTTCCAGCTGAAATAGCTTGTAGGTATTACGATCAACCTCACCTCTTGGAGTGGCGGTTAAGCCAAGTAACAGGGAATCGAAGTAATCAAAAATTGCGCCGTATTTCTGATAAACCGAGCGATGGGCTTCATCAATAATAATCAGGTCGAAATGCGCGACACTGAAAATTTCTTTCTGATCCTTTTTCGTGCCGTCAATGCAGTTCAGCATGGCTGGATAAGTCGAGAACAATACCCGCGCATCTTCCTGCTTTTTATCAAGCAAACTAGCTACGGTAACATGCGGTAGATGGCTATTAAATTCTCGTTTCGCCTGATTTACCAGCGCAACACGATCAGCGAGGAATAGTATCTTTCTCGCCCAACCTGCTCGCATTAGCATATCGACCAATGTGATCGATAAACGCGTCTTGCCCGTTCCGGTAGCCATAACGATCAAACTTTTACGTTTACGCTTAGCGCCGAAGTTTTCCATTACTCGCGCCGCCGCTTCCATCTGGTAGTAACGCCCGGTAATTTCCTTCTTTGGTTGCAGGCTGCTCAAATCCTGCCGATCAGAACGTTGATTTATATGAAATTGCTCAGGTTTAGCACCGCCTTTGGTGTAAACACGCGCCAGCCAACCCAGAAACTGGTGCAGGGCAACGGTGGCCTTTAAACCTTCCTGCTCTGAGATTTCCTGATCACCATGAACTGCAATATTGCCAAGGCGATGGATAAACTTTATATCGTGGAATAAACCTTTTCTGATGTTTTTAGCAAAGGTCGGTTCATGGATCATTGCCGCCAGACTTTTTTCATAGGGACGTTTTAGAGCGGTATCATTAGCAAACAACCACTTGAGAGAAATTTCCAGTGTGCGGCGTGCATAGATGGATGCGGCACGAGGATCTCTCAGTGCATAGGTTTCTACCTGCCGGGCATCAGATTGAAGGAAAGCCCAGTGTTCAGATAAGAATGAGAAATTGCTTTTATTATTTGTCATCCTTGATCAACCATTATGCCGCTTCGGCTTGTTTGCTTAGTTCACCGTTGAACGCTTGTTGGGTTAGAGAGTTAAATGAATTATCAGCAAGGCTACATGCTTTGTCATAATCCTCCTTCATAAGCCTTATCTTCTGCACAGCTTTTTCAAATTTATTCTGTAGATCAATAGGTGGCAGAATCAGCTCAAAGTCTTTCATAATTGCTGTATTCAAATTGGGTTGTGTTCCATCTGGCGCAATATCTTGAAAATGTTTTGTAATTTGATTTAATGCTTTAAGTAAAAATAACTGATTCAAGCTATCACCTTTAATATCAAATGCTAACCATCCATCGTGAATGCAACCAGAAATTTTCAGAATACGAGCAAAGCCTAAACTCAAACCACAATTGGCAAATATTAATGAGCCCGGTTGTAATAACCGTGTTTTAGACAAACCTGTTTCAAATATTTTCTCTTTTGTAGAGTAAAGGTATATATCATCACCTTTTGTAGCATCTCCGATTTTAATCCAAGGTATAGTTCCACCTAAATAACTTTGAATTGGTCTAGGTGAACCACCGCGACATATATCACATAGCTGCTCTAATTTTACTTTCTCCCACCCCTTCGGATTCGTCACCGGATCACCAAACATATCCAGAAAGACGGAGCGGAGGAGTTGGTCGGTGAGATCGATAGCTTGCTGGCGTTTACGGCGTATGGCATCGGCCTTGTCCAGAATCGCGGCGATGCGTTTTTGTTCTTTCAGGGGTGGAAGAGATATTTCCATTTCTCTCAAAACATCTAAAGTAATACCCTTTACTGTTGCACCTTTTCCTCTTCTCTATTCAACGTTTATTTCCTCGATGTTTTTGGGGGTGTGATTGACTTCCCGGTTCTTTGTATCTTTTTCTTTTCCGGCAAACCTGCGGCCATTAACCGCTCTACTTTGATACCAGCACCGTAGGGTGGATAAACGATAGTGCATCCACCATAGGCTCAACCACAAACAACGGGGATGCGCGGTGCTTATCCACCCTACGGGGTTTGATTTAACATTTCTATTCAACGTTTATTTCCTCGATGTTTTTCGGGATGTGACTTGCTCCCCAGTTCATTTCATAAACACCATTCCTGACCCATTTACCAAATGATGAATACGGCCATTGTGAAGGCTGGCTTACATACCCATGTTTAACCGGGTTGTAATGAATGTAGTCCATATGATTCTGCCAATCTTTTTCATCTCTTATCTGGTGTTCCCAAAAGCGTCTTTGCCATACATCGCCTTCGTTTCTTTTATTTCGTGTGTCACTGATTTGCCTGGTGACATGTTTCTTTATCTCACGCCATCGTCCAGAATAATCATTGTCAGCCTTTGGCAATTTCCATAGACAATGCAAATGATCATGAAGAATGACGATAGCTTCAATCTCAAAAGGCTGCCGTTTCTTTATTTTTCGAAATGCGCCTCGTAATACGTCGATATTTTCATTGTCTGAAAATATTTTTTTGCGTTGACAGGTAACAACGGTGAAAAAATAGCAGGCTCCTGCGGTATTTGATCGGCGGTAATTACTCATAATTTATGTACCAGTTTTCTGGTGGATGCGCTTTGCTTATCCACCCTACAGGACTTGTGCCACTGTTCCACCCTACGGACTCCTGTTTTCATTCTGGTAATTCATTGCCTTTATTTAAAATAGCGATGTAATTATGGTAGGCATATATCCGGTCGCGCTGTTTGCCGGTTAGTTCTTCTATTAAATTCAGAGCCTCCATTTTTTTTAAACCTGTGCGGACGGTTGCCGGGGCGAGTCCAGCATTTTTTTCCAGCCATGCTGCTGTGGCAATGGGTCGGTGTAATAATGCCTGGTGTATTTTTAACAGGGTGTTGCTAAATCGTCCCTGTACTTGCAGCAGTTGGGTATTTTTTTCTGCCAGTGCCATTAGCTGTTTAGCGGTTTCGACCGCTTCACCTGCGGTGTATGCGATAGCTTCTGCAAAAAAACTGAGCCAGCTTTCCCAATCACCTTTTAACCTTACTCTATTGAGTAAATCATAATAATGTTGCCGGTGAATTTTGAAATATAAACTAAGGTAAAGCAGCGGTTGTTGCAATACACCGTCGGCTATCAGTATTAAGGTCATCAATAATCGGCCGAGGCGACCGTTACCATCCAGAAACGGATGCAGGGTTTCAAATTGTACGTGCACCAGTGCCGCTTTTTGTACGGTTGATGTTTTTACTGGCTGGTTATGAATAAATTTTTCCAGCATCGATAACGCCTCTGCCAGCTCTTCGGCAGGTGGTGGTACAAATACGGCATTGCCGGGACGTGTGCCGCCTATCCAGTTCTGGCTCTGACGAATTTCTCCCGGCTGTTTATTACTGCCTCTTGCACCAGACAACAATATTTTATGCAGCTCTTTGATTAAACGTACTGACAGCGGAAAGCCATCAGCCATTCTCTTGATGCCATGATTAAGCGCAGCAACATAATTACTTACTTCCTGTACATCATCGATGGGCACACCGGGCTGTTGTTCTATTTCATACATCAACAAATCGGATAGTGATGACTGCGTGCCTTCTATCATGGATGACAGCACGGCTTCTTTGCGCACATACATGTACAGGAACAGACTGGTATCCGGCAGCAAACTGGAAATACTATCGAGCCGGCCCAGTGCCAGATGTGCTTGCTCAAATTGCTGGCGCAACTCAGCAGCCCATTCTATATCTGGCACTGGTGGTAATGGCGCGGGCAAAAAGGCCTGCACGGTTTCGCCAACTGTTGATGTTGTTATATATTTACCCTGTATTTCCCGTTCCATAGCGCTATTTCAATGATTGATTTAACAATACTCACTATTTCAATAAACCGAATTATATGAAATAGTGTACCCCACTATTTCAATGGGGTCACTTAAATGAGTATATATTTCTGTATTTTTTATACTTATTCATCAACAAATGCATATAAAAGCCCATTTACTTAACATATAACCACGATTACAGCATCGCGCGTAATTCTTTCAAATCGGTCTGTATCTCAGATTCCAGTGCTTCAAGCTGATCCAATATCACTTCAGGTGCTTCGTAAACCACTTCTTCGTATTCAATCTCTTTGTAACGATTGATGGAGAGGTCGTATTTGTTATCAGCTATATCCTGCTTATTAACGGTGAAGGCTTTGGCTTTTTTGTCGCTAAAATCACCTTCACCTGCCTGATACTGTTTGTACTGTTTCAGTATGTCAGGAATATCGTTGGCTTCAATGGTGTCGCGTTTGTCATCCAGGCTTAGGCCATCGGCCTGCATGTCGTAGAACCAGACTTTGTCTGTGCCTCCGGAATCGGTACGGGTAAAAATAAGGATGGCAGTGGAAACACCGGCATAGGGTTTGAACACACAGGAGGGCATGGAAATTACCGCATCCAGCTTTTGCTTTTTCATGCGTCCTGTTTTTTAGGACGATCCCGTAAGGTATGGTGAATAAGCATAGTGCACCCACCGATTGTGCTCAACAAAAGGTGGATGCGTTTCACTTATCTACCCTACGAATTACAATATAACCTCTGAATAAATGGTTATGCCACCGTTAATGGTATCTCTGTTAATTGTTAATTATGGATATGAAGATTGAAATTCATGTTCGCGAAATGTGACACATGAATGCGTCGGTTACGAACTGAAATAGAAAATGGTGGCCGAACCTGGACTATGTTTGCCCGGAGCAAACATGAATGCACGTTTTTTGTGCGACCCGCAGGGCGAAGCACATGGAAGTGCGGAGTAATTTAACCAGACCTGGTTCAATTCGGTATAGGAATCACAACTGGTGCTGCAATTACGAGGCTAATTGAAAAGGGAAAAATGGTGGCCGAACCTGGAATTGAACCAGGGACACGCGGATTTTCAATCCGCTGCTCTACCAACTGAGCTATTCGGCCATTTTTGGTGTATGACAACACATTCAGGTAACGCTTCGGCTCCTGCCTTCGCTACATTCTAACTTCTGCCGGCCAAACATCGTGTTTGGCGTTCATCGCTCCTTGCCCGCGACTCACCCAACTGAGCTATTCGGCCATTTTTGGTGTATGGCTACACTTTGAGGGAGATATCCAGGCAAGTGGCTTGCCATCCCTAAACGAAGGGCGTATTTAATAGGCTTGATGCCGCTTAGTCAAGTTTCTCATCCGATTATTTTGCCTGGAAGATAGCACTCACTGGCGCTGCTAATGCAAGTTGTGATATATCCGCATGCCACTGATAACGCTCGGAATCGGCAATCTCTTGCTCAACCACCTCAACAGCCACTTCACACGGCGTTATATCCAGATGAAAATGGCTGAAGGTATGGCGAAATGCCGGTAAATCACAATAATCACTCACTTTAAGTTGCCAGTTTTGTGCTATCGCTTCACCCACCGGCTGCTCCATGGTCAGTTCCGGCAAGCTCCATAAACCACCCCATATACCCGTTGGCGGGCGTTTTTCCATTAGCGTCTCGCCCTGTTCATTACGAATAATCAAAAAACGTTTTTCTCTCACTGGTATGGTTTTTCTGGGCTTTTTAGTGGGCAGCTCTGCAACTCTGTCTTGTTGAAACGCTTTGCAATCATTATTTAACGGGCAATTTTCACAGCCTGGTGATGAACGTTTGCACACTGTCGCACCCAAATCCATGATAGCCTGGGTGTAAGCGGCTACCTTCTGTTTTGGCGTGTATCCTTGCGCCAATTGCCACAATTGTTTTTCAACCTGCTTCTGTCCCGGCCAACCTGCAATGGCCTGATGCCTTGCTAACACCCGTTTTACATTTCCGTCCAGGATGGTTTGGTGCTGTTCCAGAGCCTGTGCAAGAATAGCCCCTGCGGTTGATGGCCCGATACCTGGCAAAGTTAAAACAGTGTCATAATCGGTTGGAAAAAAACCCTGATGTTGTTCAACAATAATGTTCGATGCTGTATGGAGATTCCTGGCACGACTGTAATAACCCAGCCCCGCCCAATGCAGTAACACTTCATCCTGCGATGCCTGCGCCAGCGAGTTCATATCGGGAAAACGCTGCATAAACCGCTCGAAATATGGAATGACGGTTGTCACCTGGGTTTGCTGCAACATGATTTCTGAAACCCAGACACGATAAAGTGATTTATCTTTTTGCCAGGGCAGATCATGCCGCCCATGTTGCCGGTGCCAGTTTAACAGGCGTTCAGCGAATGACCTCATACACGCACCAACTTAAAACAAGCCTTTCAACTTATCTTTTAATTTATCCTTCAGTTTATCTGTACTTTTTTTCAATTCCTGCCTGACTTTTTCTTCAGCACGTTTCTGCTCGGCTTTTGCTTTTGCTTTCAGTTTTGCCTTTGCTTCATTCTTTAACACATCGGTGGTGGATTTTTTCAGCCTGTCCTTATCCAGCTCATATTTCAGCGCATCAAACGGACCATGAATGCGTACCGATACCGGCTCATCAAAAATCTTTTCTACGCCTGTTTTAGCGCGTGGTAATTGTACGGTGGAAATCACATCCAGAGTATTTTCCATAATGTTTGTATGACCTTTTGCCGTCACTTTGACACGCCTGGAATCCATCAAAAAGTCATCAGTACGAGCTTTTCCGTTCGCCAATTTGACAGTGCTGTGAATTTTGTCAAACACGGTGACTTCACGTGGTTTGTATTTCCCCATGATGCTTTCTGATAAAGCGAAGCCTTTGTTGCCAACATAATCAGCTATGGCTGAGCGCATGTAAAATTCAGGATCAAAACCATCAACACGGGTTTCTTTCATATCAAGCACAATGACTCCTTTGCTGGCTTGTTTCAATTGATTAACTGAATCACCGCTGCTTTTTATGTCCATTTTCACATTCACCGCACCATCCATTGTTAACGGTTTATCGCCCATCACACCATCAAGCAATGGATTAACAACAGGGCCTGCCTGTACCTGATTTACATTAAGATTAAGCATATATGCTGGGATTGGTTTTTTCACGTTTAGCTTAACTGTCGCTTTAACCTGCCCTTCAAGCACCTGCATGGAAAGGGGGTTTATCGCTATTTCACCCTGTTTCGCTGTTAATGACATTAATAACTGTTTAATTTGATGTTCTTTTGCGGTTAACGTGGCGATACGAAGATCACCCTGAATATCCAGTTGCCGCATCATTTCAAGCGGTAGTTCAATTTTCTCGTCACCAGTGGTTGTGGCTGTTGTAGCCGTTTCGGCCTGTGCGGAGACACCTTCTATAACAGGCGGCAGATAATCATCAAGGTTAAGCTGGTCAAATGTCAGATCATACCGTAGCTGCTGTTTACTTATATTAAGCATATGTAACCAGCCGCTTAAGTTGCTGCCATCCAGAGTTAAACTAAAATCATTGGCTTCAAATTTTTCACCCTGTAATTTTATTTTTGTTTTTAGAGCTACCTTGTGCAATGCATCGGCTTTTGCCATTTTCGGCAGTTCCACACCAACACGTTTTGCTAAAGTACGCACATTAAAGGCTTGAATTTCAATGCCACCCTGTATCAGTGGCGTTGTTAATGGCGCAGCTAAAAATTGTGAAACAGTAATATCAGCTATTGTTGTTGTATCTAACGCAAACAACTGCAACTGTTTTATAACAATGCGCTGCTCATCCATGGACACATCAATATTGGTTTTGATTTCAATCTTCTCTTGCTGCGGAACAAAGTCATTAGCCTTCATCAAAATGCTGAACACAAAATCTGTCAAGTTAAACTCTGTTAACTCTTTATTGAATCTTAGCTGCGTATTCAGATTTAAACGCGTATCAATAACCGGCTGATTATTTTCGATACGTGCGCCAAATTGAACATCAATCGCTTCATCAAAGGTTATCGCACTGGTGGTTAAATTTAGTTCTGAAACCGTGACTTTGGTATTATTGCTGCGGTCATCATAACGAATCACAGCATTAACAAACTCAAAGCCTTCTACTTTTAACGATTGTAGTGGTGATGTTTTATCGAAGGTTTGTTGCGGTGTTGCTATAGTTGCTTTACTGGTCTTGTGTTTTTCAGCGACTCTTTCACCGGTTGTACCCGGTTGCGCCAGACTTGACCAGTTATTCGATTTATTTTTTGCGACTTCTAAAGAAACATCAAGGCCATGCAAACGAATGGTGTTAACTTCCACCTCTTTTTTTAGCAACGGCAAAACATTTATTTTTACATCCAGTTGCTTGATGGCGGCGAATGTTTTTGCTTTAAAGCCTTTTTCATTGCCTAAAGCAACATTTTCAACTTTTAAACCTATCCAGGGGAAAAGGGAGAGATTAATGTCACCATCAATGCTAAAAGTGCGACCCGTTGCTTTTTCAACCTGCTCGATAATTTGCGGTTTGTAATTGTTTGCATCAAAGGTGGCGGCAAAGACAAATAATGCGAGCAAAACCAATGCCAGTACTATAAAAAAGTATTTAATAAAACGACGCATTATTTTTTCCTGTTACTGTTTTTTTATTGTTTGTCTATTTCCCACGAACCCCAGTAGCACTGCACCACTAAATATCCCTGTTGGGGTTCGTTCCTCACCCACAACCTACGCGGTCATCTATCATTATAAAGTTGATGGTACACCAGTGATTACTTCGTCCAGTCACCTGTTTTGCCACCGGATTTTTTCACCAGGCCAACATCAGTCATCAACATACCACGATCCATGGCTTTGCACATATCATAAATTGTTAACAGGGTAATTTGAACAGCGGTTAAGGCTTCCATTTCTACACCGGTTTGTCCGGCCGTTTTTACTTCAACCACACAATGCACTTTCTGTTCGTTTTCGTCAGTCTGTAGCTGGATATCAACATGGGTTAATTGCAATGGATGGCAAAGCGGAATTAGATCGGCGGTTTTCTTTGCTGCCATAACACCAGCAATACGGGCAACACCTAATACGTCACCTTTTTTAAGCTCACCCTGAATAATACGCTGCAGGGTTTCTGCCTGCATATAAATAAAACCTTCTGCCAACGCACGGCGCTGTGTTACCTTTTTTTCGCCCACATCTACCATATGCGCTTCGCCACGTTGATTAAAGTGATTAAGTTGATCGTCTGTCATTTGCCTTTACCGTAATAGATGAACTGTTATCTTGTGTTATTCTGCTGGGGCTTATTATGCCATTATTATGGCTCATCAGCATTAGCCATGACTTAACAAGAATTAATCGGTAAAATAAACTCCATGAGTATTAACATACAATTCTTCGCCAGTTTACGAGAGCATACTGGTCAATCACAACTAACTCTGCCTTACGAAACAGCACAGGACGTGACCGCTGTGTGGGCGCAGGCAACCGATAACATGGCTATGCCTGATAACACCTTATGCGCCATCAACATGGAATACGTTAAACCTGATGCTTCGGTTAATGATGGCGACGAAGTGGCTTTTTTTCCACCCGTGACTGGAGGCTAAACCTCATCATGCCTGCCATCCTGTTAGCTAAAAGATTTAACCCCTGGGACGAGATTCAGCGTTATCAGGATGATCATCTGCAATCCGGACATTATGGTGCCACTGCCAGTTTTGTCGGCACCATGCGTGATTTCAATATCAACGAATCTGTTAGCCACATGACACTGGAACATTACCCTGCAATGACGCAACATTTTCTAGACCAGCTTTGTGTGCAATGCAACACACAATATTCTCTTGATGATTGTTTAATCGTCCACCGCTTTGGCGACATCTACCCCGGGGAACCAATTGTGCTGACAGTCGCATGGTCTGCACATCGTGCACAGGCATTTGATGCCTGCCGGTTTTTAATGGAAGAACTGAAGGCTCGTGCGCCGTTCTGGAAGAAAGAAGTGACTGATGCGGGTGAGCGTTGGGTACATAACGAGCTTCGCTCGTAATGAAAAATTAAAAATGAAAAGTGAAAAATTGAAGGTCAAAAGCTAAAAACCATCCACTGTTTTGTTCTTTATTTTTCACTTTTCACTTTTCATTACGCTTTTTATTCTTATTGAACAAGAATAAACAAAGCCGTCTGTCCGCGTTGTACGTTAAACAAAATCTGCTTATCACTCGGTTTCACCATTTTCTTTATATCATCCAGGGTTTTAACCGGGGCACGATTCACTGATAAAATCAAATCGCCTTTTCTCAACC
Source organism: uncultured Thiotrichaceae bacterium (assembly GCA_964421315.1). Lineage (GTDB taxonomy): Bacteria > Pseudomonadota > Gammaproteobacteria > SZUA-229 > SZUA-229. The sequence goes on from CAYQXD010000025.1 coordinate 18,216, forward strand.
GTGCATTCCAGGCAGCGCTGCCGCGTGCCACCTCGGCCACTACCAGGTAATTATCACCACCTTCTTCATGACTTTCAAACACCGCACCAGCTAATTTTATATTGAGTTTTTCACCTGCTACCGACTGTTCAATCTCATCCTCTATGTAAGCGACAAGTTGCTTTTTATCACCGTCACGCAACACGGTAATCTCCATTTTTGCACCAACACGCATTAAGCCCACCATATTACGCATTGCAGAAGCACTTCTCACCTGTACACCATTAATATCAACAACCACATCACCGGCCTTTAAACCGGCTTTACTGGCAGCAGAATTTTCTATTACCTGTGAAATAACCACGCCCTGATGCATATCCAGTCCAAACGCACGTGCCAGTTCAGGGGTCAGGTTCTGCATAATAACACCCAGCAAACCGCGTCGAACTTCACCGTATTCAATTAACTGATCGGTTAACTCACGCACCATATTGATGGGAATGGCAAAACCAATACCCACATTACCAGCGCCCCTTGAAGCTAATATCGCGGTATTAATACCAATCAATTCACCACGTAAATTAACCAGCGCACCACCCGAGTTACCCGGATTAATTGATGCATCGGTTTGAATAAAATCTTCGTAACCTTCGATGCCCAGTCCAGTTCTACCCAAAGCACTGATGATACCCGAGGTCACGGTTTGCCCTAAACCAAATGGGTTGCCAATTGCCACAGCGAAATCACCGACGCGCAATTTAGACGAATCGGCAAAAGGGATATGAGTAAGATTGCCGTGCTCAATTTTTAAAATGGCTACATCAGCTTCAGGATCGGAACCAATTATGGTCGCGGTAAGTTGTTGACCATCATGCAGGGTAACGGAAATTTCATCTGCACCGTCGATTACGTGGTGATTGGTAACAATATAACCGGCATCAGCATCAATAATGACACCTGAGCCCAGACTTTTAACCTCTTTTCGGTGTGGCAAATTCTCGAAACCCTTGAAAAAACGCCGGAACAAAGGATCATCCAGTAATGGGTGGTTTTGTATATCCACAGAACCGCGAGTGGCAATGTTTACCACTGCAGGCCGTATTTTTTCTATCATCGGAGCCAGGCTTGGCAGTGGCTGACCAGCAACAAAAGCAGGCAGCTGAGCAATGGCCGTCGAGCTAATCGATAATGTAAAAACAGTGGACATCAACAGTGTTGCTGTTAATACAACAGTCCGGCTTAAAACAAGTCGGCTTAAAAACATAATAGATGAAAACATACATTACTCCGAATACTTACAATTTTTTTATTGACACAATTATATAGCTTTAGTTCATGCATAATATAGCGGCACTGGCATGGCGTACAAGAATATTTGATGTGTAACTACTCAGGTTGTTTAGTCTGTAGTCTGTTAGGGGTTGCGCCTTGTTTTTACCTGAACGCCTACAGACTAAACAACCTGAGTCACCTTGATGCTAGCCAGTAAATCTGATAAGTTTTACCACACTATAACACTATAATAACTGGATAAAATTATGCCCAGCTTTAACCGTCTAAGCCGTAACCGTCTAAGCATCACCCGCCTAACCAGCATTGTCGTTATTTCATCCGGGCTTTTAGCCTGTAACAACGATAGCATAAGCAGCGACACACCTCCGTTGGAATCATTACTACAACTTGATACATTAAAACAAAAGGCCAGTTACAGCTATGGCGTGGATATTGCCAGCCGTTTGACACAGCAGGGCATCGAACTCGATGCTAAAGCACTCAACCAGGGCATCACTGATTCCTTTAATAATGCTGAACTGGCATTAAGTGAAGAAGAGCGCTTGCAGGCAAAAACAGATTTTCAGACTGTGTTGCGTGATGCTGTCATTAAAAAACAGGCTGATATTGCTAAAAAAAACCTGGCTGATGGCAAAGCCTTCCTTGAAACGAATGCAAAAAAAGACGGGGTCATTACCACAGAAAGTGGTCTACAATACAAAATCATAACGAAAGGCGATGGCAAGCAACCTAAAGCCAGCGACACTGTCACCACGCATTATACTGGCACCTTAATTGATGGCCGTGAATTTGACAGCTCTGTAAAACGGGGCACACCCGCATCTTTTCCGGTTAAAGGTGTGATCAAAGGCTGGACTGAGGCATTACAGTTGATGCATGTTGGTGATAAGTGGCAGTTGTTTATTCCTTCCGAACTGGCTTATGGTGCGACTAAGCGTAGTGAATTGATTGAGGCGAGTTCGACGTTGGTGTTTGAGCTTGAGTTGCTTGGGATAAAAGAATAATAAATAAGTTAGCAGTTGGCAGTAGTCAGTAAAAAACTGATAACTGCCGACTGCAAACTGCAAACTTTTTTATTCAATATTCTGAATCTGCTCCCGCATTTGTTCAATTAAAACCTTTAGTTCCACCGAGGCATTGGTGCTGGAAATATCAGCAGACTTCGAGCCTAAGGTATTGGCTTCGCGGTTAAGCTCCTGCATTAAAAAATCCAGTCGGCGACCCACGGCTTCATCACGATAAGTCGTAGAAGATAACACTTCATTCATTTCTTTTAGGTGACTATCGAGGCGATCCAGTTCTTCATCGACATCCATTTTTTGCGCCAGATGCACCAGCTCCTGTTCTAGACGGTCGTGATTAACCTCTATGTTTAATTCATCCAGCCGATCGTGCAATTTTTTCTGGTAACGCGCCTGTATCTCCGGCATTTTGTCGCGTGTTTGATTGACGATCTCCCTGATTGCCTCACAGCGTTGCAAAATCAAATCCCGCATGCGCCCGCCTTCACGTTCACGGTTGGCAATCAGATCATCCAGGGCTGCATCTAGCCCTGTTTCACAGACAGCTAACACGGGCTTTATGTCCAACTTAGATTCCTGCACCACACCAGGCCACTGCAATATTTCTATCGGATCAACTTCTGAAGGCTGGTGTAACAGGTCATTTATTTGCTGGCAGGCAGAAACTATCGACTTTGCCTGTTGCTGATTGACATTCACTGTTCCTGTCAGTTGCTCACTGGCATTAAAGCGCAAAGTACATTCCACCTTGCCGCGTTTTAAACGCTGCTGAAGTATTTCCCGAAAGCGCATTTCGCTGGCACGAAAGTCTTCCGGCATTTTCATATGCAGCTCGAGAAAGCGATGGTTCACACTGCGAATTTCCCAGATAAGCTCGCCCTCATCCAGACTTTGCTGGTTGCGTGCGAAGGCAGTCATGCTTTTTGTCATATGAAATTTTCTCCATTCATTTAGGCTCTTACTCTACCATGCCCACATAAGCAACCATCATTTAATCGCAGCGCCATGTATAATATGCACACCTGAAATTATGAGATTAGATTTATGCGTCCAAGTAACCGCCAACCGGATGAAATGCGTGACATCCGCATCACCCGAAATTACACAAAACATGCCGAAGGCTCGGTATTAATTGAATTTGGCGACACCAAAGTCATCTGTACTGCCAGCGCCGAAGAAAGAGTACCCGGGTTTTTACGTGGCAAGGGTCAGGGCTGGGTAACCGCAGAATACGGCATGCTGCCCCGCTCTACCGGTTCGCGTATGCGACGTGAAGCGTCCAGTGGCAAACAGGGCGGCCGCACTATGGAAATCCAGCGTTTGATTGGTCGCTCTTTGCGTGCCGGTATTGATCTGGAAGTTTTAGGTGAAAACACCATCAGCCTGGACTGCGATGTAATTCAGGCCGATGGTGGCACGCGCACCGCCAGTATCACCGGCGCATGGGTGGCATTAAACGATGCCATACAACACATGCTGGATAAAAAAGTCATCAGCAAAAACCCGCTGCATCATCAGATTGCCTCAGTTTCTGTTGGTATCTTTAATGGCACACCGGTGCTGGATCTGGATTACGCCGAGGATTCCAATGCCGAAACCGATATGAATGTGGTGATGAACAGCGACAATGGTTTTATCGAAGTACAGGGCACTGCCGAAGGCCACCCTTACAGTAAAGACGAACTCAACAGTATGCTGGCATTAGCTGAAAAAGGCATTACGGAATTGTTTGCTGTGCAACAGGCAGCTATTGAAGGTTAAAACATAATGAAAAAAATCACTAAAATCGTGCTGGCCAGCGGCAACGCTGGAAAAGTTCGTGAAATTAATAAGCTGTTTGCCGGTAGCGGCATAGAAATCATTCCGCAATCAGAATTCAATGTGCCGGAAGTCCCGGAAACCGGCACCACCTTTGTGGAAAACGCCATTATTAAAGCACGCCATGCGGCCGAATGTACCGGTTTGCCTGCCATCTCCGATGACTCAGGCATTGAAGTGGATGCACTGGGTGCACGCCCCGGCGTTTATTCCGCACGTTATGCTGGTGAGAACGCCAGTGATGAAGACAACAACAATTTAATGCTGAAAGAACTGCAAGGCGTGTCTGAAGCAGAACGCACTGCCCGTTACCAGTGTTTGATTGTGTTTATGCGTTCACACACCGACCCAGTGCCGATTATCACCCAGGGCAGTTGGGAAGGAAGAATACTGGAAGCTCCACAGGGTGATGGTGGTTTTGGTTATGACCCGATTTTTTATGTGCCTACACATGATTGTTCGGGTGGTGAATTACCACTGGACGTTAAAAACACCATGAGTCATCGTGCCATTGCGTTGAATTTGATGCTGGATGAATTTAAGAAACATAAATACCTTTAGCCACAATAAAATTATTTTTTGCCGCTAAGAACGCAAAAAGCGCAAAATAAAAACATTATTTATATCCACAGAAGAATGCAAATGAACACAGATAAAATTATTACTACAGATAGCAAGCCAACATGGGATGTTTGTATTTAACAAAAAAATATCTTTTAATATCGCAACTCGTTGGGGTTCGTGCCTCACCCCAACCTACGGATCCCATAAAATTCAGATATAAAAAAGCCCTCCAAAGAGGACTTAATCTTCCAGCATTTATAATTTTATTATAATTTAGGTCTACCACTTATTTAAAAAAATGGTGACCCATAGATTGGGGCGTGTATTCCGCTATGATTCAACTAATTTTTTTAGGTTTAAAGTAAGCAATCAGCCACGCCAAAGCCGGCAACAGCAGAATCGCACCCAGCATATTAACCAGGAACATGAAGGTAAGAAGTATGCCCATGTCTGCCTGGAACTTGAGCGGAGAAAACATCCAGGTGGCTACCCCTATGGCGAGGGTAATACCGGTAAAAACCACCCCGCTACCGGTAATGGATAATGTATTTTTATAAGCAGTAGCAAGGCTTACACCTTTTTTCAGCTCTTCCTGAAAACGGCTATAAATATAGATACCATAGTCCACGCCAATGCCGACACCGAGTGCCACCACCGGCAAGGTGTTTACTTTAAGGCCAATTTCCAGCATATTCATTAACGCATAAGCCAGTAGCGAGACCAGTGCCAGCGGAAGTACAATGCATGCAGTGGCACTGAGTGAGCGGAATGTCACCAGGCACAGAATAATGATGGCGCTGAACACATAGAGAAGCATAGGGAACTGCGCCGCTTCCACTGCTTCGTTGCTGGCAGCCATTACCCCGACATTGCCGGTGGCCAGCAAAAATCGCATGTCATCACGCCCGTTACTATCGCGAAACGCCTTCACCGATGCAATGACACCTTCAATGGTTTCTGCTTTGTGATCCGTAGTAAAGATCAACACCGGCATGACACTGCAATCATCATTAAGCAAACCCGTGCTAGTGGGCGTATAAGCAACGGCTTCTGCCAGGTTGCTTTGATTGCGCGACAGCACCCGCCATTTGGGCGAGCCTTCGTTCCATCCGGCATTAACCAGCTTTGCCACCCCCGCCAGGCCGATTACTGATTGCACCCCTGGAGTGTTACGCATATGCCACTCGAAACTGTCCACCCGACTCATTATGTCGTACTGGATGCAGCCTTCCTTTGGGGCTTCGATGATAGTGGAAATAACATCCACACCGATGGAGAAACGTTCGGTGATAAGCTGGCTGTCCTGGTTATAACGTGAATCCGGCCATAGTTCAGGTACGCCAACATGTAAGTCGCCAATTTTTACATCGGTGCCTTTGTACAGCCCGAAACTCAACAGAATCAGCGCCAGCAGAATGACCACAGTGGCACCTTTACTTCTCGAAACCAGTGCCAGGCGTGTCCAGGTTCGTGACAGTCTCGCCTTACGTCGCTCCAGCTTCCTGCGGTAATCATCCCCCAAATTCAGGTAGGAGAGCATTACCGGCAACAGGATCAGGTTGGTAAAAATAATCGCCGCCACACCCACACTGGCGGTGATAGCCATTTCCTGAATAATGCGAATTTCAATCAGCAGAATGGTGAGAAAACCGATGGTATCACTAGCGAGGGCAATACCACCAGGAATGAGTAGACGGCG
>CAYQXD010000026.1:0-24064 GCA_964421315.1 uncultured Thiotrichaceae bacterium
TAAGTGCTGGTACTGCCAACACCTATATAAGCTATTACTAATCTATCTCTGCTTTCTGTAAGTGCTGGTACTGCCAACACCTATATAAGCTATTACTAATCTATCTCTGCTTTATGTAAGTGTTGGTACTGCCAACACCTATATAAGCTAATCGCCACCGGTCGCTTTGTTACTGGATCAATCTTAAAGCCCAGTTTTTTGGGGCAAAAAAATGGTTTCATTAATCTGTAGGGCTGGAGCAGGTCTTTAAGTGTATCCACATGCGTATAATATCTGGGGCAGGGTATTCATTGGCTGACTGGTATTCGGTTGTTCCGTTCTTTTTGAACAGTAGAAAAGGGGACTCAAGCGGATTCCAGAATCTTGCATGATTTGCTTTTGTGTCAATGTAGTATGAACGGTAGCTGAAACAATCAAGCTGTGACAGCCTGCTTTTAAATTGCTCATCCAGTATTTTATTGGGTTTTAGTGTTTTTAATACTGCACCAATGGCGCTGAGTGGTTCCTGGGATTCAGCATCGAAGGGATAGCCTTTGAAGTTGTTGTGTAATCGGATTATTATTTTTAACCAGTCGGGTTTATTTAGTCGTGTTGTTTCTATTGCGATTTCATCAAGATTCATGATTGACCTGTTGTATAGCGTCTGCTGACTAATTTATACCAAACGGATAAATAATTGCACCATAAATATGTAATCGCTGATTGACCATTTATTCTTTTTGTCTTCAAAATCGCTTTTTGTGTTTTGGAGCGATTTTGCCATTTGCCCGATAGGGCTTACCCTTAAATAATTTCCCCTTATTCTGTTTTCCCATTAAACCCATTTGTAGCGCTCTTCCACGTCTTTTAGTGGAAGAGCGCGCCCTTTTAGATACGCCCGTTCCCATTGGTTTCTCAATCATTTCGACCTTCTAAATAAATCTGTTTTTTGGATTTCACATTTATTGTTATTTTTTTGTTTTTAATCGCGTATCTTTCAATTCCAGTGATCGGCTATCAGGAGACAACCTGAGCAGCTGTTAGTGGTTGGCAGGGAACAAGACGTATTACCCAGAATAATAAAGCGTTCGTCTTGTTTTGATGAGTAACTTTTTTTAGCCATTAAGTTATTTATATATCTGCAAGCGGGTTTTAATCCCGTCCGGTCATTTTTATTCAGGAGATAGATGTATGTTAATACGATTAGTTGTTGTTGGAATTTTGCTTATTTCTTTTTCGGTGCAGGCTGGGGAGTTACAGGTTGCCAGGTACAGTTCTTTGTCGCCTGTTGCGACCAGTGAGCAGAAAGATTTGCTGAGTATCATTGTAACTATTTCATTCAACCAAAATATCATCACGGTGGGGCAGGCACTAGATCACATTCTGCTTCGCTCTGGTTATCAAATGGCGGATCTGTCTGTCTCTGACCCAGTCTTATCAGTCCTGTTAACCCAGCCACTGCCAGATGTGCATAAAGAGCTGGGGCCTATTCGCCTGGATAATGCACTTAAAACACTTGCAGGCTCAGCCTGGGATTTAATCGTAGACCCGGTGCATCGTCTTGTCTCATTTGAATTACTGGATAAATACAATAGCGGGTCTGATGAAGAACGTGCAGAGCGATTACAGCAAGCGGTCGATAATATCCCGGATGGGGCTCGGCAATTATGAATACACGAACTGAGAGAGTGTTACCAATATTGTTAGTTGTAATTATTGTAATACAGATAAATATATTGGTTCTTATATTAAGCAATGATCCTGAAAAACAATTAATCAGTAAAGCCGATAATCAACAACCTGTTATTTATCAGAAAGAAGACGTAAATAAAGATGTATTCGCTGGCATTCAAAACAACCAGGCTGACTTAGCGTTATTTTTGAAATCGATAATTAAGAAAACGATAAAAGAAGAACTTGTTGCATTGGATAAATATGGAATTGCAACACATGAGACTCAACAAACCCAAGAGTATTTCGATGAGTATCAGATACAAGAATCAAATAATGCCTTACAGATTATTGAGTCACAAATAAGTAGCTTATCTGAATCAAGTGCGCCAGAAGAGTTTCATAGAATTCGTGAATTAACTCTAAATCTTACACCAAATGATTATGAGAATTATTATAAGAAAGTTGGAGAAATGTTTATGAATGAAGAGGTCTCACCGGAGATGCTGCAAAACTTATTGTAGTTTTATTGTAAATGATGAGGCGGGAGGGTAAATGTAAACTTAAAAAAATAAAAAAATTTTTCAAGCTTAATTAAACATTTTAAATCAATAAAGAGGTAGTGAAACAATGAAAATAAAACATTTTATGATCGCAATTTTCACTTCTATTGTTATATTTAGCAGTGGTAGTGCAGCGTTTGCCAATACATTAAATTCTTCCCATAAATACGGTGCTTCCGGCGTACTCGATGGAGCAGAGGCTGGGTGGCCTGATACTTATATGAAGATAACAGTAATGGGTAGCACTTCTAAGTTACACTTTTACATTCATGGCAAAGGCAAACGCGCAAATTCACCCAGGTTTTTCTGCGCTATTCATCCGTGGAATAAAAATTACGAAACTATGGCTAAAGTATTGACCAATATTTCTGTTGGTACACATTTAAGTGTATTCGGGCTTAAAAGAGGCATCTGTAGCCAAGCATCGATTTCTATGTAGCGCTGAATAAATTACTTATTTATAACCAGTTTGCATATCCACCACCGAATGTAGTGGATATGCAACACCAGCGACTAACTATAAGGACAGCAATAATGAATGATATAGACAATACCGCTGATGTGCCTGATATTAAAAAGGATGAGGTTAAGCATGATATTCCTTTGGCTATAAAACTGGGCTTACCTGTTTTTCTCGTTGCCATTGTTATAGGAGGGTACTTTGGCTATGGGCTGTATCAATCAAATAAGTCTTCTAGTGGCTCTATTATTAGTGATGAAAGTTTTCCTGAAATAAATGCACTGGCAGATGATTACGTTATTGAAAGCAAAGAACCATTGATTGTTGATATGGACGCACTACCTGTTGAAGTCATTGATGATGAGGTCATTGTTAAGTTAGGAGAATCTTTCGATGGTTTAGCGCGTAATGTTGATGAGGTTAATCTTATTATTAGTCATGCAAAAGATGATCGTATGTCGCTGAATGAAAAAAGCAATCTTAACTATCTGCTGATTGCCGAACTGAAAAATCACTGGATCGACACCAATAAAGAAATCACCATGTTAAAAGACCTGGTTGCATCACAGTCTAAAAAAATAACAGCCTTATCTTCAAAAGCTAAAAAGAAAGTAGCAAAGCGGAAAATTCGCCCACCATTTACTTTGCTATCTATTGACCAATGGGGAAACAAAAGCAGTGCGGTACTGGAAATATCCATATCCGGTAAAACTGAAACATCGATTGTAAACATCGGTGATATTCACGCTGGATGGCGCATAGCCAGCATTAGCCTTCCTGCCTGCATAAAGGCAGTACGTTTATCAGATGGCATAGCAGCAAACCTATGTCGTACAGGTGATTGATAATGAAATATTTTGCCTTTCTTGCAGCGACACTATTTGTTTCATCATGTGCCAAAAATGAAATTAAACCAGCAACTGTGCATATGCCTGACCCAGTTGCTATTGAGCAATGTGATGAGACGCAGCGTAACCTGACGCAACCGTGGGCGTATCGACAATATTGGTGTGCAGAAAAAAATAGAAAGGACGCTGTAAAAAAACACAATCACATTATAAGGCTTGAATCGATACGCCAGACAAGACTTGAAGTACTTCGTGTTAATGAATCAATTAAAGCATTGGTACCGAAAACATTAGTTCCAGCTAAAAAATTTACTGTAAATGAAAAGCAGAATTTACAGGTAAAAAAGATTCAGGCAAAAACAATAAACAAAACTAGAGCCACCGCTTTAGTGGAAAATAATAAATCAGTAAATGAAACACCTAAGAAAAATAATAAGAGATCGGGAGTAGTGGCACATGGAAGTGCCGTTAACGAACCTAAGGATGGACAAATAATAAGAGCAGAAAATCACGATATTAATATTGGCAGTAATAAAGTTGGATTCGCTAATCATCGAGAAGTATTAGGCCCTAAAGGTCGCCTTGCTATTGAAACCATAGCTATCGCTGCAAGCAATGCCAGTCATGTCAGATTACGCGGATTTCTTGCCAGAGAAGAAACATTGGCGCAGCTGGGTAAAACACATGAGCAGTTCTCTGTTGGTCGCGCCTTGAGTGTTAAAAACCAACTGATAAAACACGGCATTACTGAAAGCAAGATTACCATTTTACATCATCGACAAATCCGCCCAGGCGCTTTCGTGGAGATTATGTTTAATGGTTAAAGTCATGCTTTTTGTTGTTTTTTTGTTGATTGGATTACAGATTGGTGAAGCCTTTGCTGTTGATCTAAAAACAACATCGATTGATACCAGTGATGATGCGTTGATGGCATTAAAGGCGCAGCAATTTAATGTGACGGAGGACGAATGGAAAAAATATCTTTCCATCATGGACGGTGAAGGCCAGTACCACTGGAACAATGTTGATCCACTGGTTGTGCTGGGTATTTATGCAGAAGATGAGTATGAGCGTAAACGCATTGCAAGAAAGGTCGCGCAACGTGAATATCAATTACAGGCGAAATTCATTGCATTTAATCATGCGTATATGCAAGCGTTTGATGATTTGTATGGCGATGAGAAAATAATTGATTTATCCAGCGTCCCATTATTTGCAAACAGAAACAATCAATCCGTGACGAATACCGAGAATAACAGCAGTGTTGGTGATCGCTATGTTTTATTTGTTTCGACCAGTTGTCGTCAATGCGAGCCTTATTTCCAATCGCTTCGATCAAATCAAAAAATAGGAACAACCATTGATATTTATTTTGTTGGTAGCGATAAAAAACAAATAGGGCAGTGGGCTAAACACGCAAACATACATCCGCAGGATGTGACAAACGGGAGTATAACCCTAAATATGGATAATGGCATGTATGCCTCATACCAACGCCCGCCTTTACCAGCGGCGTATTATTTTGACCAGCAAACCCAATCGGTGGAGCAGTTACCTTGATGACTGCTCTCACAAAAAAGTTAATTGTGACAATGCTTTTGTTTTTGCCTTCATTGTCCTATGCAGGCGGTGACACACCTCGCGCTTATCAGCAAATAGCGAATGAATATCATATACCGCCAGTATTGCTGTATTCCATTGCCATGACCGAGTCTTATCGGAGCGATGTTGCTCGTCCATGGCCATGGACAATTAATTGCAATGGCACGGGGCGTTATTTTGATAGCAGAACCGAAGCCTTTAATTTTGTTGCCGCGAAACTGGCTAAAGGCATTCGCAATTGTGACATCGGTATTATGCAGGTTAGTTGGCGTTGGAACAAAGATGTATTTGAATCACTTTGGTCAGCATTTGATCCTTACATCAATATTCGTGCTGGAGCAGAAATACTAGCAGGGCTGTATCAGAAACATGGTACTTATGAGGTAGCCGTTGGTGCGTATCATTCGCCGAGCAATGCTGCTCGTGCTAGTGCTTATCGTGAACGGGTACGCAGTAAATTAAAACGTGTATTAACGGGAGCGGTTTGATGAAACCATTCGCCTTTATTTATTTTAGCATGGCTGCTTTTTGTTTTAGCTTTGCCGGAACGCTTGTTGCACAGCCTTATGTTATTTTTGATTCTGGTGATACGGTTTCAACCGCGCCTTATATTGCTGTTTTATTAAACAATCAACAGGATCCTCAGAAATCTGATTTTTACCTCTGGTTTGCTAAACAACTGCCAGGGGCAATTATTAATGATGAAGATAAAAAACCCAGTGAACTGTTTCCACTGGTCACTGAGCTATCAACACAGCACTTACTGTATCTATCACCTCAGTTCATCCCGCTTTATATTCCAGATAGTCGTGATATTGATCTGACCGCGTTGCCATCACCTATATGTGTAATCGGAGCAGATGATGAATCGCTTGAGTGGATCGTAAAAAAAGTAAACATGCTTAAAAGAATAAAAGCGCATTGTTTGCTGGTGTCAGCACCGGACGTTGACAAAGCACGTTTAGTATTAAACGCACTTGGTAGTGTCCCGCTGCTTTTGGCTGATGGTGACATGCTTGGTGATTTTTTCAAATTTGAATCTTATCCTATCGTAATCTCACGGGAGGTTATTCGATGAGTATCGAGCATCCTGTAGAAGCATTGCTACGACCACCCGTTGAATATTATTCTGCGGTGGCGTTTTTGATGGTTGCGTTTATTGCCTACCGTGCGCCTGATGTGTTGATGATGACAAAAAGCACAGCAACTATCGTTGTTGCGACATTATTGTATTTTTCTGGCCGACGGTTTTATCAGGGGTATCGCATACGCCGTTATCAAAAAGGTTTGAGACGGCTAAAGCCTTATACCATTTCATCGAAGACATTGCCGGTAAGTAATGAGCGTTTATTTTTAGGTTTGGGTTTTGCCTGGGATGGTCGTCATACGCAACGCCTGTCGAATCTTGCCAGAAAAGAAGGGAAAAAATATAAAGAGCCAACAGCGATATATCAATGGGCCAGAAGAGTCGAGATTAAGCATGAAAAATCGTTTGCACTAAAAGCCTATAAACGCAGTTTAAGGCGAGTGATTATCAAATTAAACAAGTGCGAAGTTAATCCATTGTGTAAAGGACTTAAATACGCACTAGAAAACAATCCCTTAGCACCATTGCCACCAGTAGGCGGTGAGCCATCTATTCATGCCGTTGGCCTGTATGAAGGTGAAGCGCCTGTTTATATGCCACTGGCAGATCGCGTGGGCCATACCCTGGTTTTAGGAACAACACGAGTGGGAAAAACTCGCCTGGCTGAACTGCTTATTGCACAGGACATACACCGTGGTGATGTGGTGATTGTGTTTGATCCCAAAGGCGATGCCGACATGTTTAAGCGCATGTATATCGAAGCGAAAAATGCAGGGCGTTTAGATAACTTTCATTTCTTTCATTTAGGTTATCCCGATGTGTCGGCGCGGTATAACCCGTTGGGCTCTTACAGCCGTATTACTGAGGTCGCCTCACGCATTGCCGGTCAATTGCCAGGCTCTGGACAATCTGCTGCCTTTCGTGAGTTTGTCTGGCGTTATGTCAATGTTATTGCTAAAGCATTGCAAGCCTTGTCACGCAAAACCGATTACAACCAGATATTAAATTATGGTCAGGATTTAGAGCCACTGGTTAAAGATTACATGGAAATGCTGGCCGCTAAAAATGATGCCAGTGGACAATGGAAAGACACGGTTAAATATATTGAAGATGCGTTTAACGACTCGGACAATAAAGAATATCGTGTACCGCGTGAAATGACTTCACGAGATCGCCATGTTGTGGCACTGGTGCGTTACTGCAAAGATAAAGAGTTGTTTGATGGTGTCGCTTCATCGTTATCACGAACCTATGAATATGATCGAGGCTATTTTGACAAGTTGGTGTCTTCGCTTTTGCCGCTGATGGAAAAACTCACCACCGGTGAATGTGCAGAGTTGTTATCACCTGATTATCTGGATGCGGATGATACCCGCACTATTTTTAGCTGGCCTGAGATTATGCGTACCAAAGGCATTGTTTATATCGGTCTGGATGCACTGGTTGATCCAGAAGTAGCAGGTGCAGTGGGTAATTCCATGTTTGCCGATCTCACTTCCTATGCAGGGCAACGCTATAAACATGGTTCTTATGAAGGCCTGCCTGAAATGGGTGAAAAAGATGCCATTGTCTCAATCCATGCTGATGAGTTCAATGAGTTAATCGGTGATGAATTTATCCCGTTGCTCAACAAGGCGGGTGGTGCGGGGTATCAGGTGACGGCCTATACGCAAACATGGTCTGACGTTGAAGCCAGGCTCCAGGACAAAGCCAAAGCCGGGCAGGTGGCGGGTAACTTCAATACTTTGTTGATGTTGCGTGTGCGCGAACTGGCAACCGCTGAAATGCTAACCAAACAATTACAGCAAACTGAAATTGACCTGTTAATGACGGAGTCTGGCGTGGTTGATTCAAGCAACCCGACAACGCACACTGATTTTATCAGCTCTACCAGACAACGTAATGCTACGCAACAAGTTGATCTGCTACACCCCAATCATGTGATGACTCTGCCTAAAGGGCAATGCTTTGCGCTGCTTGAAGGCGGCAAGCCGTTCAAGATTCGTCTGCCACTTTCTGACCCGGCTGATTTTAGTGAAATGCCATCAAGGCTCACCATGATCGCACAACAAATGCAGGATAAATATCGCTCATCTTCTGATAACTGGTATGACTTTACCGCGTCATGGCCAGCACAACCATCCACAGGAGTCGCATAGTGTGGCAGTACAGGTACAGGAAGCAGCAAAAGAGATACCAGACCATGAGAAACCGCTCTGGTCAAGAGTTCTGGGTGGCCTCGCCAACTTTATGTTTATGCTGTTTCTTGCCTGGTTATTTTCAGTGGTTGTGGAATGGATTGGCATGGCCTTCTTTTGGGAAGAGGAGGGTGCAATGCACAGCTACAATATGATTACCACAGAGCTTGCCTTTCTCAGTGATGATTTTAAAAAAGGTTTTTTAGGTCTTGCCCCCGTGGACTTTGCACGTTGGTCGGCATCACGTCTGGATTATTATTTATTTGAGTGGACAAATTTTAGAAACTTCATTGCCTGGGGAATTAACCCAGCAAGCGATGCTAGTGATTTTCGCTTCACCATCGCTCAAATGATTATGGTCAGTGCCGAATATATCTCTGCATTGATCAATGTAACGCAGGTTTTTGGTATCCGCCTGGCTGTTGCTATTTTGACCACGCCTGTCTTTATTCTATTTGGCATTGCGGCATTGGTTGATGGCCTGGTGCATCGAGATTTGCGCCGTTATGGTGGCGCAAATGAAAGCTCTTTTATCTATCACAAAGTAAAACCATGGATTAAACCAGCGTTTATCACTACCTGGTTTGTTTATCTTGGCGCACCATTTTCAATCCATCCAAACTGGATCTTTATTCCGGCGGCTGTTGTCTTTTCATTGGCTATCTTTTTTACTGCTGCGATGTTTAAGAAATTTGCCTAAAGAAATCAATCGTGAGAAATCATTAACTAATCGAGATGTATGATGAAAAAATATTTTATAGCGTTGTTTTTAATTTTTATCAGTACCGGTGTGTGTGCGGATCAAGCTGAGATTGAACGGCAGAATTTAGTCAAGCTGGTGACAGAAATTGATTTTCTGGTCGAGCGTGTTGAACAAATTAAACATCAAAGATTTGAGCAATCACGCATTAAATTTAGTTACCAGGTATTACGTGATGATCTGTTATTAATGAGAAGCGGTATTAATGACTTTCTTGAAGGCAGTTTAAATCAAGGCCGCGTTATTGAACCGCTTAAAGGAAATTATCGGTAATGGAAGCAGCGTTTACATTAGGTGCTGGATTTAGTGCAGCAGGCTTAAGTCTGTTTGTACGCGGCATGATTGCATCGCTGTTTACAATATGGGCAGTGTGGGCTGCTTATAAGCAATATCAGCTTATGGTGGCAGAAAAAATGAGTAGTGGCGAATGGTTTTTTAGCGTGGTAAAGCTGTTTGTCCTGCTGGTTCTTGTTTTGGTCATCGTTAGTTAATAGTTGATCTAAACATATGTTGGTAAAATTTTAATTACTTGAATTCAAGTTAAACAATATCGGAGAAAGAATAATGAAAATATTAAAAAATAAACTTAGAAATTTAGGCGTTATGGTGATGTTGTTTTTAATACCAGGCAGTCTTTTAGCAGCACTACCAACTGCTGCTGCGGTTGCAGGGGGGGCAACAACTACAGCTGGTCCATTGACTTTATTAAGGGAACTGTTTAGTCAGGGGTTCGGGATTGTTGGCGCAATTATTATTGTTGTAATAACAGCAGGCGTTATGTTTACTATTTACACCGCGTTCTTAGAAGGTAGAGAGAAAGGTAAATGGAAAGAATTTGGTCTGACTGCCATCGTTGGTGTGGTCATCATAGTCGCCACTATTGTTATGGTGACGTTAGCTATTGGCTGGCTTGCGCCTTAAATAATAATGCCCGATAAGCATCATCAAGAACAGGGCACGGCGAATTTAATCGATAGCGAACCGATTCTGTTCTTTGGCTGCAGTAGTAGCGAAATAATGGTGTTGGCTTTGCTTGGATTTGTTACTGGTTTGTTAACAGGTGTTGTTTTGGCATTTGTCTTTGGCTCTTTGTTGGTTGCGGTTCCGTTTCCGCTCTTTGGCGCATTTATTGGTGTTGTCAAGGGTGGGAAGCGACTGGGCAAGAGCAAAGAAGGCAAGCCTGATGGTTACTACAGTCGAGTTATAAAAATGAAATTATGTAAATTTGGATTAACTAATTTATTTGTCCATCGTATGGGCGGCTGGAGGACAAGGCGTTGAGTTATACATCAGATCTGGAAAATGTGAAACAAAGCAATCGTTTGTTGATTCGTATATTGATCGGCATGTTTGTTTTGTTGATGCTGGTCATTATAGGCTGGACAACCGTACAAAATGAAATGACTGTGCATATCCCGCCTGATCTTCGATCCGGTGCGGCAATGGGTAAAAACGAAATTCATACTTCGGGTGTTTACTTATTCGCTTTTTATATTATGCAGCAGATAAACAGTTGGGATGTAGATGGCGCGATAGATTACCCTGAAAATATTAATCAAACGCGTCATTATTTAACGCCATATTTTAAACAACGATTAATAACAGACGTTCGAATACGTATAAGAGAGGGTGAGCTGCGTGATCGCCTGCGTTCATTTCATCAAATTGGTGTATTCAATGAAGAAGATGTAGAAATAATTGGTAGTGGCTGGATTGTTTGGCTGGATGTGCATATTCAAGAAACGGTTTTAGGTCAAAAAGTAAAAGACTTAAAGTTACGTTATCCCATCAAAATAGTGCGCTATGACGCAGACCGTGAGAAGAATCCATGGGGCCTGGCTTTAGATGGTTCAGGTGGGCGTGAGGCACAACGACTAATCACAACAACAGCAGAGAATAAAAAACCATGAATATAAAAACTCTGGCACTGACAACAGCTTTATTCATTATTCATGTTTTGGGTCTGAGTCATGCCTCCGATGTCGAGCATATCGTTTGGGATAGATCGCCAATTCAAATTGTTTTGCCTGTTGGTCAGGAAAGACGTATCGATTTTCCCGTGCCCATTCATTTAGAAATGCCACGCGCTTTGCAGGATGCGTCTAAACCCATTCAGATACGTGAAGACGGCAGTGTTTACTGGACAGCAATAAAACCATTTGAAAAAACACGGGTAAAAGTATTGACACATACCGGGTACTCTTATTTTTTGGATGTTTCGGCTAAAAAGAATGGGCACGACCACCATGTTGTTATTGTTGATAATAGAATTAGT
The DNA here is from genome assembly GCA_964421315.1 of uncultured Thiotrichaceae bacterium. Taxonomy (GTDB): domain Bacteria; phylum Pseudomonadota; class Gammaproteobacteria; order SZUA-229; family SZUA-229. The sequence goes on from CAYQXD010000026.1 coordinate 11,444, forward strand.
AAAGCGGTTGAAGATGCAGCGGCTCTGGGTGTTGCCAGACAATATCAATATGACTATGTTGATCTGGCGCGTTTTGCCGCGCAAAGCGTGTACGCGCCACTGCGTCTGATTAAGCCCTTACCTGGTGTTGTACAGGCCGGGGTTGAAAATGAAGAAGTGCCATTGTATCGAGGGCGCGACTTGATTACTGAGCCAATGGCGCAATGGAAATCGCCCACTGTGCCTGCATTTTATGTCACCGCTGTGCGCGTAACATCCAATGCCCTGGAAGCCATTGTGTTTGATCCACGGCTGCTAAGAGGCGACTGGCTAACGGCAAGCGCACAACATGCGGTGGTACATCCTGCTGGTGAGGATGGTGATACCACTACCTGGTATCTCATATCGAAAGCGCCGTTTAATGAGATTTTAATACCATGAACAAACTCCTTGTTTTTTTATTATTGGTTATCGCCCTGGTTATCGGTAGCCTGTTGTTTAGTAGTGGTGACGATGAAGGGCTAGCAGTCGCACCAGGAACAACACAGCAAGTACAAGCGCCGGATGTTGGTACGCTGACCGATGCTGAGCGCGATACCTATGAGACCACCATTCGAACCATTAGCGCTCAAATGACACAGTTGCAGAATGATATTGAGGGTCAGGCTAAAGCGCAAAATCAGTTAGCTGCACAACAAATAACGCCAGAACAGCGCAGACAAGAATTTGCACAACTGATTGATGAGCGACTGAGTGGCGGCCTGTCTTCAATAAGTGATAGTTTTTCAGAAAAATTTCAGGGCATACAAGATCAAATAAGAACAGGCTCTGACGCAGGCGTTCTGGCAGGTCTGGGTTTTGATAACCTGACATCGGGCGCGATTCCACAGATCAATAATAATAAGATGAGGACTCGCAATCAAACAGTGCCGATTGACAACAGCGGTGACATTATCACCATCTTGCCGATCACTACGGTTGGTTTTGCTGATAAAAGAAGCCGTGACAAACAACAGAAATTAACTATTGACGGCAAGTTGATTGATGAAGAGGAAAAATTAAAAAAAATCAATCAATCTAGAAAGAAAAAAAGACCCGATATACCCGTTTTTACCATCCCGCAAAACGCCACCTTGATTGCTAATACATCGATGACGGCATTAGTAGGTATCGTACCAACACGCGGTAGCGTGTTGGATCCGTTTCGATTTAAGGTGATAACAGGTGGCACTAATATAGCCACCAATGCCTTGTACCTGCCAGAGGGCATAAAAAACATCGTCTGGTCGGGCATTGCCACTGGCAATAGAGAAATGTCCTGTGTGCGCGGCGAACTGCACTCAGTCACATTTACTTTTGAAGACGGCACTATTATTACCCGTAATTCACAGGCCGATAAAGGCAAAAACAAACTGGGCGGTAATTTGCTGGGTTATATCTCTAATCGCAAGAGCAATCCCTGCTTACCCGGGCAATTAATTACCAATGCAGGCGATTATCTGAAAGACAGAATGATCGCCTCTGGTTTTGCCGCTGCTGCCGAAGGTGTAGCGGTTACGCAACAGACTACAGTGATTTCGGATGAAGGCAATGTTCAACAATTTTTTGACGGTAGCACCGGTGATTTTATTGCCGCAAAAACGCTGCAAGGTGGACTCAATGAACTCACCGGTTATTTGCGGGAAAGACAGGCTAATGCTGTCGATCTGGTATTTATACCTGCTGGGCTTGACCTTGTTGTACACGTAGAGACGCAAATAAATATTGATTATCAACCCGATGGACGGAAATTACATCATGCAAGCACAACCCAAAACAAACTTGCCAGCTTCAATCTTGACTAGCCCAGTGATGATTAAAGCGATGATTAGAACAGCGTTAATTAGCATAGGCTTGATTGGTTTTTTAAGCGCTTGTAGTTCAACGCCTAATATTATTCCCAATACCGGGCCAGATACGCTGGATGTTTATGAGCGACATATTTCTTCGTCTGGCAAACAGCCCAGGATGTATCGACAGATTCTGGATGACAGGCGAGACCTGGCAGCTTATACCCGTGATGTTTCAAATGAGATCAATTTGAAGTTTCCGAAACTGCCTAACCCTGAACTGGTGATGTATGTTTTTCCTCATTTCACGCCCAAGAATCGACCCATACCAGGTTATTCAACCTCTTTTTTAATGTTTGAGGCTGATCAATATGCACTGCCGGGCGAGATTGTGCCCAGGGTTTCACCATTAGGATTACAATCAGGGTCGCAGCATGATTAAACAATCGCAGGCTGTGGTAAATCATATCAGGGAAAAACACCCGCGTTATCTCGATGCACTTCTCCGAGTGATCGGTATATTACCAGGGGACGGCTCTAAACCACTAACCGAAAAACAATATGCCGCGTTATACAATGATGTGGATTCCTTTACCGCTTTTTTGCCATTCAAAGATTTCAATGAAGATACCCAGACATTCATCTTTGAAGACGGCGCGAGCGTGGGCGCGGTATTTGAATTAAAGCCCGTTGATGTAGAAGGGCGTTCACAAGACATTCTAAAGAATGTCGAACACGGTATTTCCCAGGCGTTTCAAAACATTCCCGGGCATCAGGATAGCCCCTGGATCGTGCAGATTTATTTACAGGATGACCCGATTACTGGACTGATAGAACAGCTGCGCGATTATGCAACAGAGGAGGCTAAAAAAACCAAACACCATGAACACTGGATGGGAGAACTGGAAGAGCATCTTCGCCACATGTCCACTGGCAAAGGGCTTTTTCATGACAAGTCTTCGCAGTTCTGGTGGCGTGGACAGCTTCGTAAAGTACGCTGTGTGATTTATCGTCGAAGTAAAAAAGAAGAATGGTTGACTAAATCAGGTAAACCCATAGCTGGTCGCGGTTCACCATCAATGGAGCTGAACGAAGTTGCCGAAGCGTTCTGCGGTCAGCTTGAGCAAACCGGTATTGGCGTGACACGTTATAGTGGTAAGGAGCTTTACCAATGGTTGTTGCCCTGGTTCTCGCCCAAACCCGATGGTTTTGAGGATGCACAGGATTATTTGTCGATTAAGAAATTTCCAGAGAATAATGAATGTTTTGGTGCAGGGGCTGATTTAGCTGAAATGATGACATTGGGTTATCCGGTGTCGCGTGAGGACGGCAGTTGGTTATTTACCGGTGTGCCACACCGCTTGATTGCGCTGCAGGCAATAAGCTCACCACCGTCTACCGGTGTGTTAACCGCAGAGCAGGAAACGCACAGCGGTAAATCAGCGTCGATGTGGGACCGACTTCCAAGAGACTCGATTTTTGTCACCACCATTGTTATTCAGCCACAGTCTAAAATAAAAGCACATTGCGACAATATTATTAAAGCCTCCGGACAGGGTTCTGCTGAGGCGAAAGCGGCATCGACACAGGCACACCAGGCGATTGATAATATTGCCACCGGGCGATCTATCTACCCGACTTTTTCAGGGCTTTATGTTAAAGGCGAAACAGAAGAAGAGTTTGCGCGTAATACCCGTAGCGCACTGCATATATTAACCGCTTTTGGCTTTAATCCTATTATCCCGCGTTATGACCCAACGGCGACTGACAACTATTTGCGGTTTCTGCCAATGGTGTACTCGGTTGAGCATGACAAGGCCAGTCTTGGTGATGCCACCTTAACCCGAATGACTTACGTGGATCACTTATCACGCATTCTACCTTTATACGGTCGCGGAACTGGCACTGGTAATCCCGGCAGACTGTTCTTTAATCGTATAGGTGAACCACTAACCTTTGATCAGGTTAAAGATAAAGTGCGTGTTGCGCACTCGCTCATCTTTGGTCCGACCGGTTCGGGTAAGTCTGCAACCATTAACTATATGGTGTTGCATGATATGGCGATGGTTAAACCACGTTTATTTATCATTGAAAAAGGCGGCTCTTTTAATTTGTTAGCAGCATATTTTAAACGTATGGGCCTTAGCGTGAACCTGGTTGAGTTTAAACAGGGCGTGGATATATCGTTACCGCCGTACATTAAAGCCTTTGAAGCGTTGGCGCAGGCAGAGAAAAGTGAGGAGGCAATGATCTATGCGCTTAATGCTTCTGCCGATGATAGCTTTAATAAGGCAGGCGATATTGAGGAGGAGGACACAGAGGACAGAGACTATCTGGGTGAAATGGAGTTAATCACCCGCATGATGATGACTGGTGCGGATATGAAAAAAGAAAAGAAAATAACGCTACCGGACAAGCTAATGATTAGACGTGCTTTGCTTGATGCTACGCGCAAACAGCGCGATGAAGGCAAAGATTATCTCATCCCGTCTAATGTTGTTGCCGTCATTCGTGAGTATGCTAGTGACCCAGAGCTGATAACAAAGAAGAAAGTTCGTTATATAGAGCTGGCTGACTCACTGGATTATTGGACTGAAGGTATGCATGGTCTGTTCTTTAATCGTCCGGGTCAGGCATGGTCAGAATGCGATGTCACCATACTGAACATGGGCATGCTTACCTCTGAGCAGTATGAGGACATGCTGGCCGTTGCCTTGATAACCTTGCTCAATACCATTACCGGCATTGGCGAAAAGAATCAGTTCAGCGGCAGACGCACCGATGTCTATGTCGATGAAGGTCACGTTATCACTGCCAATGCTGCACTGGTCAAGCCGCTGGTTTTTGGCGCAAAAACCTGGCGAAAACTCAATATCTGGCTACACCAGGCAACGCAAGATATGAAAGATTATCCCGGTAATGCGGAAAAAATGCTATCGCTGGCAGAATGGTGGCTCTGTCTAGGTATGTCGATGAAAGAAGTGGAACAATTAGCGAAATTTCTCCCCGTAACAAAAGAACAAAAGCTTTTGCTTTGCTCGGCGCGAAAAGAAGGAGGCAAATACACCGAAGGGGTTGTGGTATCCGACAAACTAACCTCGCTTTTTCGTGTTGTCGTACCCGCATTGCCGCTGGCGCTGGCGGGTACTGATCCCGAAGAGAAAGATGCCAGACGCAAAATTATGGATGAGCAGGGCATTACCGAGTTAGAGGCCATTGATCAGGTGGTGGATAAAATCAAGCAGGCAAGGGTATGAGCAAACTTATTACTTTGGCTTTAATAATACTGAATTTTGGCTTTATCACGCCTGTATTAGCACAGGGCGTATCAGATATATCAGCAGTACAAATTCAAAAGGTTTATTTCATTGGCACAAACCATCATACATTGATTAATGCATATTCAGCCGAAGAATTTGATGTTGTCATTGAAAACACCAATTTAGATGGACATAAAAATCTGGAGCAATTTCTATCGAAGGATTTGCCACAGGATATGGAAGCCGCTGAACTGGAAGTCAATCGTCGCATGGAAACAATGGATATACAGGAAATGCAAAATGCGTTTAATGGTATGGCAGTCGCTATGCGCTTTGATATTAAAAAAGCCCCGGCTTTTGTTTTTGATGAAGGCCGCACGGTGATTTATGGTTTAACCGATGCGCGAGAAGCGTTAAAACGCTGGCATTATTATAAAAGCAGGAATTTTAGTCGCTAATATAATTAACTTTGGACCCCATTAAAAAAATAAAACAAGGAAATACAATTATGTACAAAAAAATAATTTATCCCATATTAACCGTGTTGTTAGCTGTTTCATTGTCAGGCTGTATTGAGATTCACCAGACTCATGACAAACCTTTGTTTGTATGAAGATCCTGGATGATATTTCAGCACATAAAAAAGAATATAGAATAAAAGCCACTGTTTTACAGTATCAGCTACTGGATGAAGCTGGAACGATATTGAAAACGGTTAATTTATAGGGGAAATTCAGTGAAAAAATTATTATTCATCGTGTTTTTATTGCTGGGTTTTTCATCGTCTTCTGCGTATGCAGATTGCTACGGTGCTGATGGCAATTGGGTTAGCATAGAAGACTGCCCTGTCTCCACTCGTGCAGACGGCCTTTCAGATAAAAATGATGAAAATGATGGAAATGATGAAAAAGACTTTGGTCTGGACGATCTGATCAAAACCAGTATTGAAGGTATGTTTGATTCTGATTGTGGTAGCTATTGCATGATTGGTGTGTGCGCACATTTGAACTGGGGCGTTAACTGGCGGAAGGGGCCTTATTTGTACACCATTATTTCACCGCAGCTGCGCACAGCTGTGCCCGATTTACTTATAGCGTCCTACAATCATGTCGGCGAACACCCCTTTGATATTTGGCGAGACACCTTTGAAGCGGGGATTAATGCTGCTAATGAGTCAATTCTTTCATCAGTATTAGATACGCAAGATGGTCTAAAAGGCGGGCGAGGCAGTCGAGATGAATTGTATAGACATCAGTCAATAATTCTCAAAGAAGTCAGTATTATTGGGCATCCCGCCAGTATCCTGCCAGAAATCGTCAGGACAGACGGTTCATTAGGCAATATGCCGGACATGGATTATGCGTTACCCGGTATAGATAAGTTACCAACACAAAATGATGCTGATCAAGTTGATAATAACAGCGCTAATACTGTTGACGATCCAGATAAAGTAGAGTCCAGTGATTTTGATTTATCTGAAATGTTTGATAATGCCTTGTTAGATATTATAGATAAAATACTAAGCCCATTTCAAGACGCGCTTGACGCACTCGAAGCGGTTAATACATTAGCTTCTATCGAGAAAGAAATAGAAGTCATTCAGGATGTAGTGGAGTTTTATGATGCTGCGCTGGCAGCGACTGAAACCACATGGCGAGGATCAGTCTATGGAAACCTTGCTAAACCCAGGTTTAGAGCGCCACGAATATTTTGTCCGACCAATATTGATCTATTACAACCGTATTATCTCTCCATTGCCGATGCCTTCTATTGGCGCATTGGCTATCCACTAACCGATGGACCGATCAGTGGCTCGGATCACTCATCCACAATTTTAAATCCATTAAGTGATGACACCTTAAAAATAGACCCGGATGATCTGGAATCCTGGGGTCACTTGTATCCAAGAGATGGTGGAATAAATCAAAGCCATGATGCCAAGGCGGCAACCGTTCTTGCCTGGCGAGCAATGGACGTGTTGACCAATAACGTCAAACAGGGTGATCGCACACGTATCGGCGTGCCACTGCCAACAGGCAATCAATTTGATAAAGATTTAGCCTGGAAAAAACTTGATCAAGGTCGCTGGCAAATGATTCACCCTGAAGTTAAAGCCTGCCAGGCATCGCCAATATATGAAGATAAAGACACCACGATTGATTTTATCGAGATCAATGGAGAATACGGTAATTATGCCTGGAATTATTACAACACCTATGAGTGCTGCTCAAACTCGAAAGGAAAATTGTTGCCAGAATTTCCGCTTACATTCCCAACACCCATTTGTTTATAGGAAAAACACATGAAAAAAACAACTTTGCTTTTTCTTTTTATCTTACTGTCACCGCCTGTCGCCATGGCAGTAGATGATGATAAAAGACCGACTTTAAATGCCGACATTGGTGAGCTGATTTATTATATTGGTGGCGGTCAAGTTACCCCGCCACCAGGGGCAGGGTTCAGGTCACATACCATTACGGCGCGTTATCGAGCGGGTTTTAGTTATTCGTGTGGCAAATTTGATTTTCATAACAATCTGACGCAGATGATTAATGAGATCAAAACCCAGGTCAGGGAAATACCAGGTCAACTGCAAATGGCGGCTGCGGCTGCCATAGCGGGATTGCCCGGCTATCTGGCGATGAAATACAACCCAACGCTATATAATACTGTTATGCAGACTATTGATGGAGCGCAGGAATTATTCAAGCTGTCATACAAGACGTGTAAACAAATAGAAGCTGAGATGAAGCGCGACCCCACCTCAAATCCTTACAGTAATTTTATGCAGGCCTCGGCATTTGGTAAGTGGTCAACAGAGGCGAAAAAACCAGATGCCAACGTAGCTGATGCCGCAGAGGAGGTTAGAGAAAAACCGGGTGCGCCGGTCAACTGGTTTGGTACTAACAAGGCAGGAACTGCCGCTAACCCAATACAGATTAACCATGATTTTGTGATTGCCGGTTACAATCTGATGATCGGCAGACCAGCAGACAAGATAACAGAGAAGGCAGCGCCAATAGGCACACTGGCGCAGCATCGCGTGGTCAAGATATGGCCATCACCGTTGGCTGCGGGGGAGTGGATACAAAAAATTGTGGGCGATGAAAAAATGGTGCTTGATGATGAAAGTGCGCGTCAAAAAATAAAATCAGGCGACGGTTTGCGTCCTATTGTTGAAGGTCTGGATATTGAAATCAAGGCGGCATTACGAAAAGCTTATGATGATCACGACTTTTCTGACATCAATAAATACAAGTCAGTAGAAATTTCTGGTGCTTTAATAACTGCTCTACATGTACTGCAACCTGCCCAGGCGGGAATGATGATGTCCCGCCTGGCATCAGAGCTAGCGGTGAACGAAGCGCAGGAACGCACTTTTTTGATTGAAGAAATGATGCGCCTTGCCATGTTATCGCCGGATATGGCTGCTTCGGAAGCCGGAGCCGCTGCTATTGAGTATGTACGTGGCACAAGCTTCAAAAGCTTAAATAAAATGCGACAGGAAATCTTTAACGATTTGCTGCTAAAACAACGCACAGTAAATAAAACCACGATCGCTATTCTTAACCTGGCAGAGAAAGCCAGGAACGAGGCAATAGCTGCACAGCCAGCGACGATTTATAGTGAACCAGAATTTATTGGAGGTGGCATTAAAAAACCACCACCAACAACAACACCTTAGGTGACATAGATGGCGCAGCTACAAAACAAGCAGGCAACAGGCAGGCTCAATGGCAGGGTTAAATCGTGGCTGACACTGAGTCTGAAAATCGGTCTGTTTTTGTTTGTCAGTGTTAGCCTGCTTGCCAGTTTATCGCTTGAGAAAATAATGCGATTAGATCATTTTTTAGCTGATGTCAGTGTCGGGTTTTTATTGCTGCGCTGTGCAGTGTTTTTAGCATTAATGGTTTACTGGAAAAAGCTGATTGCCTGGCTTGCTCATAAAAACCAATGGAGCAAGGCGCACCATCTCAGGGTCATCAATAATCGCTGGCAGGTCATTGCACTGTTTATTGTGCTTGAACTGTTATTTAATCACCGTACTTATTTATCTCTGCTCGGAATGTAACTTATGGACGCTGGCTCATTACACGTTGGTTCATTATTAGAAGTCTACACCACTATGTTTGGTTGGTCGTTATACGGTACTTTTTTTGAGGTGCTGTCTATTAGCGGTTTTTTGTATTATCCGCTGCTAATGGCGTTATATAAAAACTGGAAAGAGCCAATTATGTCGCAGGATGATAAACCTGCCAGCATCATCTCACAGCGACGCATGACCTATGATGTTGTCTCGATTTTGCTGGTTTTCAGTTTTGCCATTGTGCCTTTAGCTAATTTAAAAGTTGAGAACGTGAAACACCGCGCTGCCTGTACCAAACTAACCAGTGGCGACACAGTCAACCTAGATGTTCGGGGCGGGGCAACAGGCTACACCTTTGATGACAATTTTAATGATAACTCCATAGTGCGTATACCGGCACTGTGGTGGCTGGTGATGTCGGTATCAGGCGGCATCAATCAGGCCGTCACCTCCTCGTTTCGTTGTTTTGATGACATTAAAGGGATGGATCAGCAACTGCAAAACTTAACCATTAAAGACGCGGCACTGCGCCAGGAATACTCGCGTTTTGCAACTGAATGTTTTATTCCAGCCAAAGGCAAATTTATAGCGGCTTTGCGCGGAGGCGAACTTAATAAATATGTACAGGACAAAGCCGATAATTTTTTCGGCACAGCAGCCATTTCTGGTATTGCCAGCGTTACTTACCCGTGGGTAACCGGCACTGATCCGTTTTTTATTGGTTCGCGTTTTTACCTGAACACGCCTGGGTTTTATAAGCCCAGTAGTAATGTCAGTCTGACTGGTAAAGGCTTTCAGGCGCGTAGTGCGGTAGCAGGATGGACATATAATGACAGTAGAGACCGTCAATTTTACAACAATGAAGCAGTCGCTGCTGCCACTGCCGACGGCACAATTAGTGATATTGGCGTGCCCTTGTGTGATGAGTGGTGGACTGGTAGTGGTGTCACAGGCGGTACAGTTAGTATCACAGGCAGTTCTACGGTATCCAGTGCATCAGGATTACAAAAAAAGCTGCTTAGCTCCATCGAAGCAAACAAAGCAGAAATACTTAGTTGGGATGCTTTGACTGGAGGCAATGATTTTGAAAAAATAAAATCCTGGTTTGCTAATTTAAGGGCACATACACGAGGTACACTTTTAAACCAGAGTGGTGCGTTGGAGGATTTAATTATTGATCGCTACGCTGGCACGAATCCACCTGATTTTACTGGTGCCAAGCATGACTTTTCTGCGGTAAGCGTCGGTGGTGGCTTTAGTGCCACTGATGCAATTGTTATGAGTAAATTAGGCAAGGCGGCAGCAGTCAAGGCTGCGCCTGTCGTCGCTCTGGGGGTGGGCGCGGCAGCCATTGGTTTTGCCAATAGCATGAAGGATTTTTACGTCACCATGTTCATTGTCAAAAAAGGCGCGCCGATGATACAGGCAACGCTGTTAATGATGCTCTATGGGTTGATGATTTTTTACTTTGTTATCTCAGAATACAATATAGACAGCATCATCACCATGATCTTTTTGATTTTAGGGGTACGCTTTTTTACTTCATTGTGGGTGTTTGCCGACTATATTGATGCCAGGTTGTATGTTTCGATGTATCCAGATATAAGCCACATCGGCAGTATCGTGAACCAGGGCGTTAATCGCTATTTGCTGGATATGGTGTTTACTGTTTTGTATATTGCCGTGCCTGCGTTGTTTTTGTTTATTATGACGCTGGCTGGGCAGCGGGTTAGTCAGTTGGGGGGTGGTGCGGGTGATATGAGTAAAGGTCTTGGAGGGGTTCGAGTGGGCAACATAGGTAAATAAGTAAATAAGTAAATATTATTTACTTATTTACCATTAAAAAGTCTTTGTTCCTCCATGCCCATATCCTTGCCCCGGCCAGTGTCCATACCCATATCCATCACCGGGTCTGTGCCCAGCACCGTATCCTGGTCCATTCTCATCCTTATCATCATCCCGCCCAGACTGCGCCATAGCCTCAGCGATATATTCTCCCGCCTCACCAACGCCTTTATAAGCAAAGAACATCACTACAACGGTGATAACAAGGGTGATGGCACCATAGGTAGCTGCCATAGCAAGGTATAAAGCGGTGGTTTGTTCAGAGATATAACCGCTAAACAGCAACACGTAAAATGCGCCACAGGTAATAAGCAAAACAATAAACAGCACGGCTTTATAAGAACGCTGAGTATGCGCTCGCCATAATGTCCAGACGGGTAGAATCATCAGGCTGAAAATGGCTATGACTTGTAGTGTTAATTCATTCATGGTGTTTTTCTTTGTTTATCTAAAGTTTATTCGCTTTAATTACTTATTTCTAATCTCTTTTCGAGTCTTTCGATACGCTCCAGCAAAACATCATAACGCATCCGCTATATCGCCACTCATATTCCCTAAAAGCTGAAATATGTTTAGCAAATATCAGGCAATGTGTTGTTTAAATATACCTTGATCTAATTCAAGTGTATACGACAGGATTGTATTGATATTCATCTTGCTGGATGCTTGCAATATCTCAATTCCTGTTAATGCCCCATCATCCACCGCACAAGTGTTATTTTAGTTTCAAGTTTTGCAATATCTGCTTTTATATTCTGCATGTCCGATTTAGTCGCAACCTGTGTGTCCGTTGTTTTCAAATTTCTACATGTTTCTATCTAAAGGACACTTCTATTTTTAGGGTTGCCCTAACTGTTAACCCAATTTTCCAATACCAAATTAGCCACACGCTTAAATTCTTTCGTGTTGTTGGTCACTAAAACGGCATTATTTGCCAGTGCCGTGGCAGCAATTAAAATATCATAGGGGTCGATGGGTGTGCCTTTATCCATTAATTGAGCGCAAATACCCGCTGCCGTTTTCGCTTCCGTATCTGCAAACGGGAAAATTTCAGTCACCGCGCAAAATCCCATGAGTTGTTTTATTCTTTTTGTTGGTGAGCTGGATCGGGCGATACCTAATTCCAGTTCATATAAAACAATGGCAGGGATACCTATTTGCTTTGGCGCAATGGACATTAACCGTGTCCCTACATTCCCCATGCCTTTAAAAAAATAGATTAATGTATTCGTGTCCAGCATATACATGGCGTTTATAATGCCTCGCGTTGACTGTCTTTGCCAAGGTTATGGCGAATATCATCCGCCTCCGGAAAGTCACGCCAGGCTCCTTCTAATGCAATAATTGAGGGTGGCCATTGTGTTGTTACTCTATCGCTAATAACCGATGCCACCCACTTGCTTTTAGGTAGATGCGCCATTTTCGCCGCCGCGATCATCTTTTCTTCGACATCATCATCCAGATAGATCGTTATTTGACCCATAGACTTATCGCTCCAATAAAAATAAATTATATTTTTAATTATAATTAAAGTCGCGTTGAAGTCAAGTTTTACCGTCTTTTTTCTGTTGATTGATCATTGATAGTGCGGCTTTATTGCTTTCTAAATTTCTTCTAAAAG